>DATFBJ010000278.1:0-4211 GCA_035253885.1 Nitrososphaeraceae archaeon | reverse complement strand
ATTGAAGATATTTTTTTAAAAGCGTTAAAAAATAATAACAAAAAAATTGATTGATTAGATTCTCATTTTGTACATGGAAAAAGTGGCTATTAGAAAGGCAGTTCCAGATATTGCAGTTAATACTAGAACTTTAATATTAGTAAGGGTGTTGACAGCAGAAAACATACCTTCTCTTATAATATCAGCAATATACGTTAGAGGGTTAAGATAAAAAGCATATTGCATTGTTTCAGGTAAATCATAAGGAGGATAAAATGCAGAACTAGCAAACGCAAAAAATAAAAAAACACTATTGACAATAACGGTAAAACCCTCATTACTCTTTAATCTTGTTGAAATAATGATTGCAAATGAACCAAAGAATACTGAACCCATTATTAAAGCAAAAGTAAGATAAACTACACTAGTTATATCAATAGTAATATTTCCTGCAACTATGGGTAGTCCAGCAATGAGAATAATTGTAGCAGTTGCCAAACCCATAATTAGTATGGTCAAAAGTGTGCTTGCAATATAGTGAAGTTTTGAAAAGGGCATTACCAAAATTTGATGTAACATTCCATTTCTTTTATCATTCCATATTATACTTCCAGCTACAGTACTGCTATTCATAACATTGAATCCAATCATTCCTATTGCCAAAAATACATTGTAAGAAATAGTTTTGCCCCCAATAGTTATTTCATTTTCATTAATTAGGGAAGAATATGCATAACCTGCCACAAATATGTATACTAGAGGAAATAATATTTGCCAAATTAAAAAAATTTTATCTACTACAGCTACTATATTTCTATATGTTAAGGTTATAACAGCAGAAAGCATATTCAATCTGAAAGCAGTAAAGAAAAGAGCTCAATATTAAATAATCACAATTGAGTTTTTATATCTTGAAAAGAAGAAAATAGAGGTATAATTTAAAAGTTAAAGACCTTTAACTGTTGTATTAATAACTTTTTTAATTTCTTTCCGATCTCATTTACGGAAATTCATTATTTATAAAAAAATCAAAGATAAATTTCAAAGATAAACTTAAATAATTTATTAACGAAAATGATAGCACAGTGTTGCACAGTGTTGCACAATGTCGCACCGTTATCAGAAGGTGATATGGAATAAAACCTAACTGGGTATGTTCGCGTTGTGGAATGTGGTCATCTAGAAAGTATAGTGTAAAGCGCCATATAGCGAATAAACATTATGGTTATGCGGATTTAGTATCATATATCGAATATCTAGTTGGTAGACAATCGGGATTATATCCTGCCTCATCTTATCCTAATTATATAAACAAAGAAAGAAATGCTTTAGATATATTTTCGGAAGAATTATGGAAGGAACTAGCACGGCGAGCTGCAAGAGGTAATAGAAACTTTTAATTTAATTGTTAATTAGCTAAATTAACCAAATAGTTTAGCTCTGAATATTTATATCTAATCTATAGTTATAATATTCTTAGACAGTTGAAAAGAAATAGCCGAGTCATTTTGATATACACAACTAACAGATGTAAAAATTTATTATATACTGAAAAGAGAAAGATAATTTTACCAAATTTCGATCAACGTGGACAATAAATACAAAAAGTATTAAGATAAAGATAAATTTAGTTCTTTATATCTTATTTGTTGTAAAATTTTATTCTCAGCAGTTCATAGACTTTAGCAGCATCAGAGTCGCTTACTATTAATACTATTTCAGTCGGGGTAAAAAATGCATTATGTAATAATATCTGATTGTTGTATAAAATATTTGATATCATGGATAACAATTGGTATGGTTTTTTAAATTCATTTCCTTGCCAAGGAAGAGAAATAGTAATCATTGATACCCCTTCTTTTATACTACTATGGCCTACAACATTTTGAGTATCTTTACTAAGAATCTCTTTGATATCGCTAATATTCTCTATAAATAATTTTATATGATTTTTTGATTGGAAAATGTTAAACCGAATATCTGATTCTCTGTCAAACAAATCAAAAATCTTTTCAATATTTTCCATTTCTTTGTCAAATTCAACATCTAGTATACTTCCAGTTAGAGAGATTCTCGCACCTGTAATGCTTTCTTTTTCGTCTTGTTCTATTTTCAAGTCTTGTTCACTTTGCTGGCGCTGTATTGAATCAGCTATTCTCTTTATAGAAACAACTATTGTATTGATATTTACCTGAGAACCAACTATCTTTTCGATTTCAGGTTTTATTTTTATAGCTAAAGCAGTATAATTTGCAATTCCTGCTTTCAAAGAATTAATATATATAGAATTAGAAAAAAGCATATCTCTAATAGCTCGTGATACACTTGGAATATTAGAATACATACCTTATTACATAATGAAATATACATTACAATAATTTAATATTATTGTGTTTTTATCATAATTATATATATTAAAAAATTTGTTGAATATATTAAGACATATCAGTATAAATAATCAATAGAAATCAAAAATTAAAGATAATAGAACTTTTTCTAATATATTCTTAATATTGTGAAAATGGGGAGTACAGAAATAATCCTAAATCAAATAGTAATAATAATGTTCTACTAATGCAATTATTACTTAGTTTTATGCTTTAACTAGATTTATTATATTCCCTTGTCCTTCTTTAAGAAGATTATTAGAATATCTTATAACTAAATTTGATCAATTTATCCATAAAATGATAAGAAACGGTGATCAAAGGCGTCTTTTATAAGATAAATATCAAGGAAATACCAGTAATTGATAAAGGTACTTATCTGCAATTTATGAAACTATATCTCCTAGGAACTATCAAGAGACCATGCTTTTTGACTTTAGCCTCCGTGGCATCAATTTGTAGCTTTAATTCAACAATATAATAAATCCTTAACTAATATGTTAGTATTTATTATATAAATGGGTCGAAAAGCTAAAGAAATAGTTAAAGCAAATGTTCAAGAAGTTATATCTGATCTTAACAAGGCTTATGCAGATGAATGGCTAGCACATTATCAATATTGGTTGACTGCTCAATGGATTAGAGGAATGGATGCAGATACATTAAAAGAGGTACTTTTACAACAATCAGCAGATGAATTAACTCATGCAGAGACATTAGCAAATAGAATAATTCAATTAGGTGGAACACCAGTAATGCAATTTGATCAACTTACTGCTACCGCTAAATGTGGTTTCAAAGAACCACCTTCAAATCCAGCTGATTTCAAACAAGTTATAAAAGATGTATTAGATGCAGAAGCTTGCGCTATTGAAACATATAATGAATTAAGTGAAAAATATAGAACAACCGATATTGTCACTAAAGAAATTTTTGAAGATCTATTAGAAGATGAAGTAAAAGATGAAGAAAAATGGGAAAATATAGGATCTAATATGTAGGTGATATTAATAATAATATAGAATAGATTAATTTACTATTCATAAATCATAGTAAATACAATAACTTTATATTCTATTTTTTACTAGATTTAAAATAATATCGTTTCCTATTACAATAACAAATTTACAAACTGATTCTGAATCAATATCTAAATTTATTGAAAGTGCTAGGTAAATTCATTCATTCTCTACAAATCACTATAAAAAAGATTAGACAATATCAGAAATGGTTGCAATCAAAAGAGCTATTGAACCTTATGAAAATATGAGCAAAAATGGTTTTTAACTTGGCTAACTGATTATAATAATTTTTTATTATTCTCTATTTCTTTTATTATTTTATTGTAAAGATCTACACTATGGTTTGAACAGGTATAATGTATTTTGGTTGTACCATCTTTATGAAATTCCTTTAAACTTATTGCTGTTGTTGCTTGTTTTGTTGGTTTTCTACCACATACTTCACACAATAGGAATTTTTTTCTTCTGGTTTATACTTCAGCATATTTATAGCTAGATAATTATTATCTAATAAACTTCTATTTAATCTCTTTATGTGTATAATCTATAGATCAATTTATTTTTTCAATATTTTATATAGTTAATTAATAAATGTATTAGTTAAAACTTAGGTATAAACAAAATTATGATTATCTCTGTTTTACAATTTCTCTTTTTCCTTCGTAATTAAAGGAAGAATTTTTTCCATTATTATTTTATCAAAATTGTTTTCTTCAAAATCCATATTTAAAAACAAAAAATAACTTTCATTTATTGGAATAATAGACCTAGTCAATTTTTCATGTCTCCTTAATAAATAGGTTAATTTACCCATTTTTGATTC
>DATFBJ010000277.1:0-2224 GCA_035253885.1 Nitrososphaeraceae archaeon | reverse complement strand
CACATATACATCAACTATCAAATGTACATCATAAATTAACGTTGAATATCGGACCCTACGATGTAATATCGATATGTGACAAAATGATGTGCATTACTAAATCAAGATGTGCATTGTTTGTACAGGACGATGTGCATTGTTACTTTAATTATGGTGACATTTAATACAAATACATTTTATTTATTATAACTAACAATTTAATTAACTAGATTTTAAAAATATCATAAGCAGCTGCTCACTATATTCGCATTTAATATAATATTTCTTTAAAAAAAAATCATTTTCTTTAACAGTGCTAATAGATCAAGCATCAATGATATTGCAAAATTTAGATATAAATTCTGTCTCTCTTACAGTTACTAATTAACAAATTTCGTCTTCTTCCTCATGTATAAGATCTTCGTATTTCTCATATTCTTTCTATTTAAACATAATGTATAATTTTAGTAAATCTTAAATTTAATAAATTATTAATCAAAACTAAATACCTTTTCATTTAATTTTTCATTCATTCGCTTAATAATCATTCCTCCGGTAAGGGTGGTCGACTGAATATTTACATCGAAAATAAGATAAACAACCGCGATTACAAATACACAATTATTAGCTGTACGTTTTTTGATCTTAAATACTTCATTCATAATTCGATTTATGTACGTATCATCTTGATCATCACTTCCTTCTACTTGGCTCCATAAATGTTGTTTAGCCCATGTTACATTTGGTAAATTTTTCCATTTCATTACTTCTTCTGGTGATCCCTTATGTCCTGGAATCTCTCCGATACTAACTTTACCAAATATATTAGAAATAGCACTTTTAACATATCTAACATAATTAGCACGCTTCATGCGAAATTCAGCACGTATCTGTAATATTCATTGTATCAGTATTATAACTATTAATCAAAACATCAATATGTATTATGAGTTATTCAACTTACTGCAGATTGAAGTACTTCATCCCAATATTTTTTCCAACCACCATCGGTTTTTTCTATCTTTGCAATTTCCTCGGGATGAACATTTACTAAAGAAGTGTAAATGAAATCGCACATAATTTCATCGCTGGGATCTTTATTCTTAAAGAAAAGATCAGAACACGCCTTGGTCACAGTTTGCTAAATTGTGATTAAAAGTAAATAGTTATTAAAAAATAAAATATGACATCAACCTAAAAATATATTACTTACTGTATACCAAAAATGTTTTTTCTTATGAGATCCTTTGAAGTCTATATCATTATTTTCAGAAGGATTGTTACGCAATGATTGTTCTTTAATGAAATCAGTTATGGCGGTTTCCGTTCGAATAGCCGATTCTTTAGCCAAAATAGCTTCCTCATACGCCAATTTGGAATAATATATGGATTTGGCTAAAATATCCATATTTTTATCATTACTAAGATGAGGGACTATATAAAATTAAATTATTAACAATGAATCAATAAATGTTAACTGAATTTAATGAATATTCATAAAGACTTACATTTTGTAGTATTATCTGATCTAATATTACTTTCAGAACTTTTACGCTTGTAATCATTTGCTGTAATAGAGTCATTCTAAAATGATAAAAATAATAAGTCATATGTAATGTAATTAAATTACATCATAGTATTTTTAATATTACCTTTGATAAAGTTTCTCTAGAAGTAGTACCGGACAATGTTGTATTAGTAGAACCGACTAAAGATATAGGAGTATGAGATATAAATTGTCTAGGATGTTCATCAGGTGTAATGATTTCTACGCGATCTACTTCAGTCTCAGTACGATTATTATTATCATGGACATCTATTGAAGCATTGGGTTTCTGAATGATAATGAATATAATAAAAAGATCATTAAAGAACATGATAATGATTATAATCAATAATATAAAGAAGTATTTTATACTAAAAAATATATTCTCACCCTTTTTGGATTTGGACGCAATTTTCTTGGTAAAAATGTGGCGAGAAGATTATTTGATTTGGATGACATCTTAATAAAGTTTGTTAGAAATATAAAGTACTATGAAATTTGAAACGCGAAGAAAAACCTGAGAGAAAGGAAAAATGAAGACATATTTATATATTTTTCAATATATAATTGCGTCATCAGATATTACTTTCTTTAATTCTGCAATTAAATAAATTCAAATGATTAATAATTTTTTAATTATGCAATGATTAAAATCAAATGATTAATAATTTTTTAATTCTGCAATGATTAAAATCAAAT
>DATFBJ010000276.1:0-4114 GCA_035253885.1 Nitrososphaeraceae archaeon | reverse complement strand
TTTGGTGAAAGACAATCTTTTCTATCAGATTATTCACTATCTTAAAATAATATCAATCAAAAAAGTATTATAACATAGCAGTAAAAGTTAATTTACCTCTGCTTTTACGTATATTCCGAGATACAAAGACAATAAAATGATAAACGAATAACGGCAGCATATTATCATATATCATTAACTACTGAAAAGATCTAACTATAACATTTATAGAGAATCAAATGACAAACTATCAAATATATGTTGTTATATTTTGTTACAACAGTATATGAAGAAGAAAATAATAAATTACTAAAAATCATAACTTGACTATTTATATATTATTCTTATAAATGACTACTATGACTAATAATCAAATTCTTTTGGTATTGCCAATAGTATTAGCTCTAACAATACCTATATCAACAATGGAAATCTTTGCTCAAATAGGAAGTACTTATGGGTATGGATTAGATGCTGATTATGGTGTAAGCATAGTTCCGGGTGCATCTCAAAAAGATAATACATATCATTACTATCCTCCAAAAATTGCAGTTCCTACAGACACTACTGTAGCTTGGTTTAATGATGACGTTGGACAGCCTCATACAGTAACCAGTGGACAACCAGGAGCGGAAGATTCTGCTTCAGTCTTTAATTCAGGTATCATGCCAGCTTTTCCTGTTAGATCCTTTGAATTCACTTTTACACAACCTGGTAACTTCTCCTACTATTGTACTATACATCCATGGAGAGTTGCTTCAATTTCTGTAAGCGATGCACAATTTACTGGAGAAAGTTTTGATATAGGTTTAGGTTCGGGTGCCACATGGGATCTTTCAACTAATACACGAGTATTACTTGACATTACTCCAAAGCTGGCAGTATTAGATGGTGTCACTCCTATTTCTTATAAAGTAACTATTAATGATAGTCAAACTAATAAAACCATGTTTTCTGATATATTCACTACTGGTGGAAAGTCACTTCCACTTGAGTTAGTTTCCGGCGAAGGAAATGAAACCAGATCATATGGACCTGATTTTTCCAGTACTGGAGCATATCATGTTCAATCAGATTTCAAAAAAGGTTCTTCTTATTCAATAAGTGTTGCAGTAGTAGCATATGACGATAGACCAATAGAAAGACCAGTAACAGCTACATTCAATTTACCAACAAGTCCTTAACTTTCTTTTTATTGTTCCATAATTTTTTCTATAATTCAGCAATAACTAATAATAAGAATCTCTTATAATATTAAAAATTATCAGTATGTATATTGTAGATTTCCTTATTTCTTTATACTAAGGAAACTTAAATATCATAATTTAGATATATTCTAGAAACTTCATTATGAAACAATTATTAAATTATCAGGTTATATTTAAAGTTTCATATTATTGCAAAACATAAAAACTTGTCAAAAATCAATAATCATTTATTTTACTATTATTGCAGAACTTTTTATTATAGTTACTCTCATACATATTATTGTTACCTTTACTCTTTTTAATTTATATAAAATGATGGTATTTAAAAGAACTAATTAAAATGATTCCTATATTATATAAATAACAGCAGACAAATGAATTTAATCTTACAGATTCAAATTGCAATAATTATCTTTTGAACATTTAGTAATTAAATTAGTATTCAAGATAAAATAATTACTATTTTTATATTATCTTTAGATAATATTTATAAAAAAATTTTTCAAGAAAATTATTAGGAGATTTCTATAATACTTAAAATAAGAGATCTTTCTATAAAAAATCTTTTGAAATTTATTTTAATTATTAAAATTTTATTAATAATTAAAAAGATGAAATTTACACTTGTCAAATAATATATAAACAATAATAATAACTATAAAATCTATATTAACATTCTTCGTTATTTAATGATAACTTTTTTGTATCAATACCAAGAAATATCTCTAATGCTTGTTTTACTATCTCATTAGTAGATACTTCACGTTTTTCTGCTTCAATTTTGATCTTTTCCCAAAGACCTTTATCAATACTTATGCTGTGTTCCATTCTGGTAATTGTATTTGTCTATTATAATTAATTTCTTTCGTTAAATTTTTGATAAAAAAAATGTAACATATAAAGTATTAATTATAAAATAATTACCATTATATCAATTATCATTTAACTGATCAAGAAAATTATCAATAAAAAAGTTACAATATTTAATCTATATGAAATTTAGTTATATATTCTATTTAATAAGAAAGCTATCTCAATAGTAAATAAGAATATAGATTCTTTTTGTCATCATCTTTACTTATACTACAATTGAACAAAGGTAAACATTAAGGATGAATAATCATAATACGTATTCAAGATAACTACAAATAACTAAATATTAATTTTATAATTAATGTACAATATGACAACTTTAGTTAGTTGGTTGTAGTTAAATCATCATTATCAAATGACTAAATAAATATATCTATAATATTATTATTAGACCATTCTTTATAATGAAGTATATATGGAATGAATAACTTAACAATCACAATATGTATTTTTTTGACAAAAAAAAAGTAATTTTAACTTATGTTAAGATAATATATGTTTAAATTTATTATTTATATTTAGTCAAATTTAACTTTTGAAGGTAAAAAACTATATTTATTTAATAAACTAAAAAAATACTCATGATTTTATTCATAAATAGACTTAATTAATATATGTCTCATAATATCGTTCCTATTAGAACTTCATGATTTTAATATAAGTATAGAATGTGGTAACGTTTTCATATTTTTAAAAAACATATTCATTTTATATAATTTAAATTTTAAAAAAATATAGATGTACAGTAATACTTAATAGTTAAATTATGCTACTGTTTATACTAATTGAGTGATATTAACCACAAACAGACTAAAACAACATTAATTTACACAATTATGCATCCTCCACCAATAATAACAGGTAAATGCTCGGAATCTATTTTCACAATATCAACTTTAATGAAAGAAAAACAAGTAAGTTCAATAATAATTATTGATAAAAATGAAAAACCAATAGGAATAATAACAGAAAGAGATATTGTTAGAAGAGTAATTGCAGATAGTAAAGATCCTAATACTACTAGAGCAATAGAAATTAAATCTCAACCATTAATTACAGTTAGGCCAGAAGCTTATCTATATGATGCGTGTAAGATCATGGAAAAAAACAATATTAGAAGATTACCTGTAGTCAAAGATAATGTAATAATAGGAATTGTAACTATAACAGATATAATTAAGCATCTTCATACAATACATAAAGAAGATCGTTACCTTTTAAGATTTATGATAAGATACAGAAAGTACTTAGAATGAGCATAGAATTTTATAACACGATTCTACATTTAGAAACAACTCAAAAATATAAAAAGAGTATTGTGAACTGCATAGAATTGTATAAATTATAAAATAAATAATAGCTTATTAAAATAATAAGTTCACAGAACTTATAGAAGAGAGTGAAGTAATACTCTATAAAGGATCTGTTATTTTAAATTAAAATTTTTAAAAAATTAAGACACATAAACTATTAATTTTACTTAAATAGAAATTGATGATGAATTTACTAACTAACAATATTATTAAAGGAAATGAATATCATTAATTAATCCTTTTCCTATATAATATTATTTTCAGATGATACAATTGAGAATTAAAGAAATAATACTTGCATTCTACTTGACAATCCATTTATAGACTTCTTTAACAATTCTTGATGAAATACATCACGATTCTTGTGCTACATAATATATAAAACTTTGATAGCTAAGTTTTTAAGGGAATCTAATATAGATTCTATTTACTATCATTTAAAAAAATCCATTTTTATAATTTAATAGATATTATCTTTTAATTATTATTATAACCATTAGTCATTTTTACTATATAAAAAAGGTAAGTAAAAATTAAAACTAATTTATATAACTTTAAAAGAAAGTAATTAATTATTTATATTATGAGTTTTCCAAATGACATCGATCCATACAATTTCTTTAGACAGTTCTTTGGTGGTGGAGGACGTAGAAGAGGTGAAGGAAGAGGATGGAGCTTTGACGATATGTTTAGAGACTTTGATGAAATGAGAAAAGAAATGAGTAGAATGTTTTCTGATCA
>DATFBJ010000275.1:0-5082 GCA_035253885.1 Nitrososphaeraceae archaeon | reverse complement strand
TAATTTAATTTAATTTAATTTAATTTTGAAGTATAATATACTTTTAGATTACTAAGTGGCTATTTAGTATCTCTCAATTATTCTTTTTATATATTTTATGACCTCTTTAGGATTTTGCCCAAATAGTATTATCATAGGCTCTTTTCCAAAGTCTCCTTTGTGATAAATTACATTTGCATTAGGTACTCTTCTTAATGCTTCTTTAATTCCCCAAGGAATTGTATGACCTTCTTTTTCTTTGAATTCAGATGGCTCCAATTGCCGTTCATATTCAGAAACTTTTAAAAAAGATTGCAATAATTCAATTATCTTTGTATCATATTTTAAATTGAATCCAGCTCTTATTGTAGGATTAATGGTCATATATGAAATTACTGCTGATGCAATATGTTTTGATGCTCCAAATTCTATAAATGAGCTTGCTTTCACTTTTTTTTCATTTATTTTTACTATTCTACCTCTGACACCTGCAACTTCCATTATATTAGTGGCATTTGGTATGGCATATGCAAAATTAGATTGTGTTTCTGGAATTAACTTACCTATTCCTTTAATCTCTTCCAATTCTTTGATGTTTTTTGCTAATTCTTCCATTACCTGAAACTTAAATGATGACAATGAAGTCATTATGCTCATATCTACAATCGGATTTCCTTTTCCTAGATATAAGAGATTTTGCAAAGCTTTGTAAACAAATTCATTAGCCATATAACATGCTCTATTTATTTCGTGTCCTTGTGAAATGAATGCAGATAATGCTGCAGAAAAATTGCAACCAGAACCATGATTTTCTGGAATGGGTAGTAGAGGATTGGAGTATTCTGTTATGTTCAAATTATCCTCAATTAAAATGTCAATAGATTCTTTCGAACCATATTGTCCTCTTTCTCGTTTTCTTCCTTCCCGTGACGCTCCCTTTAAAATAACATTTTTTGCACCAAGCTCTTTGATCTTTAATAAACCTTTTTTTATGTCTTCTTTTGTATTAAATCTGATTCCTGAAAGTTTTGTTGCCTCGTTGATATTTGGCGTGATTATTGTTGCGATATTTAACAGCTTTTTTTTGAATGCCTGTATTGCCTCAGGTTTTAAAAGATTTTGTCCAGATGTTGATGTAAAAATTGGATCTATAATTATAGGGATATTCTCATTTTTTAAAATGTCATATATTCTGGTAATTATTGATTCATCATAAACCATTCCAATCTTTATTGAATCAATCTTTATATCTTCTAAAATCAATTTTATCTGCTTCGTTACTATTTTAGAAGGAATAGGAAAAACCTCGATTATTTTGCTAGTATTTTGGACGGTTATTGAAGTAATAGCAGAACACCCATAAACTCCTACTGATGAAAAGGTTTTGATATCTGCCTGAATTCCTGCCCCTCCACTAGGATCACTTCCAGCAATACTTAATGCAGAATTAATTTTCATCTTTTTCTTTAAAGTAAAAGATATACAAAGATTCTATTATTAATTTATTAATAATTAATTAATCAAATATTGCATTAAATGTTAATTTTAGAAAAAGATTTTTTCTATTTTACTTTATTTTTTAATTTTTTTACTTTAAATTTTATTATTGTATCTTTCTTTTATCAAACACCTAGGATTTGTTTTAACAATGCTCTATAGTCTACTTTTTCTTTTTTACTTCCTGGTGAAGGAAGTTCAAAAATCAAAGGAATAGGTTTTATAGAACGTATTTTTGCCAATTCTATTCGAATATCTTTGCCAATATCGTCACTTAATAAAACTAAACCAGCTTCATTTTTAGAGATAATTTGATTTATTTTTGAAAGTGCTTCTTTAGGACTTTGAACATCAACTCCTTCTATACCGGCCATCTGAAAACTTGAGACAAATATACGATTTCCTAATGCTAAAACTTTCAATTTTACTATTGTGAATGATTGCGATGGTATTAAATATATTTATTTTAAAGTACGTTTTAACTTTAAGATAATTCTAGTCTAGTAATATAATATGTCTAAATTATTAGTAAATTTTCAAAATAATGAAAAAAGAGACTAATCCCAACGATGCTAATAAGATAAGTGTTGCTTTCCATAATCCTGTATTTGTTTTTTCACTAATATCCCACATACCTCCTCCTGCCCTTCTTGTTCTAAAGTATTTCTCATCATATTGTTTGAGATTTTCATAACTATAGAAATTAGTAAAATCCGCGGAAGGAGTCCATTGAAATCCTTGTTTTTGTTGTTGAAAAATCTTCTCATTTGCAAGATTATTATCATCATATCTTTTTCTTGCTCTCGTATCAGATAAGACTTCATATGCTTGAACAATTTCCATAAATTTTTGGTTCGATTCTTCAGAATTTTTATTCTTGTCAGGATGATATTTTAGGGCAAGCTCACGAAATGCTTTTCTTATTTCTATTTGATTAGAATCTTTTGATATTCCTAATATCTTATAATAATCTAACAATTAATACTTTATTCTTAAAGGTAAAATAATAATTTTATCATAATTTTTATGTATTTAAAAAGAGATCTTCTATATTGGTCACTATAAGAATTAAATCATAATCTATTTATCTTCGTAATGGATCTTATATATCATATGGAAAGATTCTTTGGAAGGAAGATAACCAATAAATTTAAACTAGAAGAGAAACAAGCTAAAGAAGAAGCTAAAGAGGAAAAAAAACCTTCCGAATCTGAGAATACAATTAAAGCTAATAATATTACCGATATTCAAAAATTTGATCTTTATAATAAAGGAGTTAATCATATGGCTAATGAAAAACTTTCTGATGCCATTAGATGTTTTGAATTATCTTTAAGAATCGATCCTCAATTTGTTAATGCATGGATAAAAAAGGGATATTCGCATTTCCATCGGGGTGAATATACTATTGCTATTTCTGCTTACGATCATGCCCTTGATTTAGATATCAATAATTTTGAAGCTTGGAATCTTAAAGGACTTGCATATTATAGGATGAATAATTTGGTAAAAGCCATAGAATGTTGTGAAAAAGCAATAGATCTCAATCACAATGACGGTATGTCGTGGTATAATCTGGCATGTTATCTAGTTCTTGATGGTAGAGTGGATGACGGAATGGAAGCCTTAAAAAGAGCAATTGAAATTGATATTTCCTATGCTAAACGTGCTGTTAGAGATAGAGATTTTGAAAATGCCAAAGCAGAAGAAGGATTTAGAAGGATCATTGAAGTTGTTGTATTGGAAGCAGTAAGACATGGTTATGATTATCCCGGGAAAATAGTTTGGATAACTGGTATGGATAAAGTTGAAGTTGATGATGCTTTTTTTAGATTAACTATGAAAGGTTTGGTAATAAGAAAGGAAAAGAAAAATTTATTCCAGAAAGAGGAATATTTTGAGCTTTCTAAAGAAATAGCTTCAAAAGTCGGAACAGTTAAACGTTCAGGTTTAATGGGAAAATCTCGAGAGATCTCTCCTCCTGTTCAACAATTAAAAGATATAAGTGAACTATTAGGAAAAAGTAGAGAATCTGTAGAACATGGAGATGTTGAAACAACTATAAGTTATTTTGATAAATTGATAAATCCTTCTATTCATGGAAGTACCATGATCGAGAAATTCTTCAATGAACATAGGGATTTAAGATTATATCAAAATAGACTAAAAGATAAAGGGCAATCCTATTTGAATTCTCATAAAGCTGACTTCTTAAAATTAATAACTGAAATCGATAGTAAAGTTAGAGGAACTCATTTCTCATCAAACAATATTGTAGATGGATAAGAAGAAAAAGAACAAATAAAACCAAAATCCAACTCAATATTATATATACTTCTTACCTTGTTCGGAGACAAGAAACCTACATATTATTATGTATTATCACATCTTCAAATGCATAATAAAATGCATTAGTAATATATAATCAATTGATGGTGATATAACAATATATGACAAAAATTTTTTCAGATGTCAGCGAGAAAGAAATTAGTCGCTCAATTGCTGCAATGTTTATGGAAACCATGAATGAATATACCGACTCTGATGTTATTATTATTGGTGCTGGACCTGCTGGTTTATCCGCAGGCAGGGAATTAAGTAAATTAGGGATTAGAACATTAATTATCGAACAAAACAACTATATTGGTGGTGGTTATTGGGTTGGTGGGTATATGATGAACCCTGTAACTGTAAGAGCACCAGCTCAAAAAATCTGGGATGAATTGGGGGTTCCATATAGAGTAATAAGAGATGGATTATATGCCACTTGGGGTCCTCATGCTTGTTCAAAATTAATAGCTGCAGCTTGTGATGCAGGAGTTAGATTTTTACAACTAACAAAATTTGATGATCTAGTTATTAAAAATAAACGTGTTGGTGGCGTTGTAGTTAATTGGATGCCAGTTTCTGCACTTCCAAGGAATATCACCTGTGTCGATCCAATTGCATTTGAAAGTAAAATAGTTATAGATGCCTCTGGACATGATTCTGTTGCAGTAAAAAGATTAATGGAAAGAGGATATGTAAAGTGGAAGGGAATGGATCCAATGAATGTAGAAGGGGGTGAAGATGCAGTAGTTAATTACACTGGAGAGGTATTTCCTGGATTAATTGCGACAGGAATGTCCGTAACTGAGACTCATGGCCTTCCAAGAATGGGTCCTACATTTGGTTCCATGCTTTTATCGGGTAAAAAGGCAGCTGAAATAGCTGCTCGCAAGTTAAAAGAAGTACCACAAATTCCAAACTGAATATTTGGCTAATTAACAAAGCTTGGAGTAAAAATTCCTTTTTTTGGTCCTATTTACATCCCCATTTTTTTAATTTACTATGTTATATTGTAAATACATAAATTTCTATAATGAATCTTCTTGGCCCGAAATAAATATTGAAAAGATTATAGCATGCTTAAAGGAATTACTGCCCAATAATATAATAAAAAAAGAGAAAGAATCTTGGTTATATTTAAATTCAATAGAGAAAGAAAAAATTTTATCGTTGTATAATGATGCTATTATCCAAGATCTAAAACAACCATTATACATTTATGATTTGAATTATGATGGTTATAATTATAAAGATATTATTGAAAAAAGGATTATTGCA
>DATFBJ010000274.1:0-2868 GCA_035253885.1 Nitrososphaeraceae archaeon | reverse complement strand
TGGTCTCCCATGGCTATCTTCATCTTTGATTTAAATGGTTTTATTATTTCAAACCAACAATCTGAAGATTCATCATAACTTAGATCTCCTGCTGCAATTACAAGTTCAGGATTCTTTTCTTGTATATTATTAGCTGTTTTTTCTGTATCTTCTTCACATCCCCAATCTGCTGTAACTGCAATATTGAAATCTTTATCATTGGATGGAGCTTCTCCTTGTTCTGTTCCTTCTTTTTTATCTATTATTTCTTGAGTTGGTAGTGGTGATGAGGAAGAAAGATTACCTTTCTCTTCTTCTCCTTTTTCTACTACTATTGCTGTTGTATTATCAGGAATATCTGAAGATTTATAATTATTAATGGTAGTCGCCTGTCCATCTCCTCCAAATTTCAAATAAATAATTTGTCCTTTTGAATCAAACGCGTTATTCGAATAAATTTCTGAGATTTCTTTGTCTGTTAATCCCCTATTCCATACTCTAACTTCATCTATATTACCAGCAAAAAATTTACTTTCATCTAGAGAATTTGCTCCAATTCTTAATGGTTGATCTCCTGTAGTATCAGGAATTGCCCCATTTGTATTTTTAGTTGTTGATATTTGTTTTTTTCCATCTATATCTAATCTTAATAAAGAACCATTATAAGACAACAAAATATAATGCCATTTTCCATCATTATATTTTGCAGTTGACTTGACTTCAAAATCCTCACCAGATTCAGTTTCAAAGCCGCCAGAAATTGTTCCATCTACGGAGAACCAAATACCATAATTCATATTTTCACCTTTTTTGTCAGTATTAAATCCACCTTTATTGACAATATGAGCAGGCTCTATTAGGCTTATTTGATCAGTTTTAATCCATGCTGCAATAGCAAAATTTCGAAGAGAAAGAGTATTATCATGAGAAATATCTTCAAAATCTTCTTTCTCTAGTAATAGAAATGGTTCAAATTTATAATATAGTATTTTATTATCCATTGTTGTGGCATTTGATTTTTGCTCAAAACTGCTATTATTATAAATATTCTCTTCCCCATATACTATATTTATCAATAATAACGCAAAAAATGATATAGTTATTGTAAAAAGATAAAATTTCATAAATCGTCAACAACTTTAATTCTTATAATTATTAAATAGTAGGATTTTTTCTTCAAAAAAATATTAAATAAAATAAATATAGTTAATTTTTATTTATATAAATAATAAGGATTTTTTATATCCATTAAAATTAATTTACTAACAAATATAATAATGAGTCAATCATTTTCTCAATATAATTGTGAAGTAATTTGGAAATAATTAAAAACTGAGATTCATTTTTTAAAGTAGAATTTTACTTTTTCCTCTACTATCTTTTTTTAATCTTTGATATTATTCAGTTACCATTACAATAATCATTTTTATATGGATTATAAAAACTTCAAAAGTAATTTTAGCATTCGTTAAATCATACCTTTGCTCTCAATTCAACAAAATTAATGTTAATACTAGGAGACGAGAGTTTAAAGGTGTATATTTATTTAGTTGATAATTATATTATATAAGAGAAAATGAATAGTAACACTATTCCAATTGATCTTAATTATGAAAAGTTAAGATTATTGTTAAGAAGGCTTTCTCAAGACTTAATAGAAATAGATGAAGCCCAAGAGCTTAGAATATTACTAGAAAGAGAAAAAGTAAATGCTATTCAGAATAAAGATCATATTTATGAAAATCAATTATCTAAATTAATTAATATAATAGACTCTTTTATTACAGATGAACTTAATTTACAACTAAATCCCTAATCGACAAACAGTTCCGGTGAATTTTAATATTATTATTATTTTGTAGTTACTAGTTCTATCAATTTTATGCTAGTATTATGATCCTTATAATCTGATAAAACTTAAAATCCAATTCTTTATTGATAAAGAAGAATATACCTTAATCTCAAAAAATTCAATCTATCATAGTAACGTTTGTCAATGAACTTCCCATCCCAAATTGATGGGTGAGATATTATATATAATTTTATAATGCTATTCTTATATAATAAAAGAAAAATTAAAACAATTCAATAATTTCGAATTCAATTTAAAAACATAATGTATTATTATTATGACAACAAAACATCTTTATAAGCAAATCAATAACTGTTAATACTGTTAAAATATAAAATCTTTTTTTGTTATATTATTCTTATTTGTCACTATCTCTAATTCCAGCAAATAAACAAAAAAAATTAAATAAAAATCTCAAATTAACATAAGTTATTGTTAATAATCTATTTAAAACCAATAGGGAATGAGAAGAAAGCATTTGCCATTATTTAAAATATAGTAGTTTAACTATCAATGATCATTTATACTATATAATATTAAGAATAGTGTTTATGAATATAACACTTATTTTTTTACAGTTTTAGTAATTTAATTTTTACCTCATTTGATACAAGATTTTCCTCGATTATACTGCTGTTGGTCAAATGAAAAAATCTCAAATATAAAGCCTATACCTTTATTTAACAGTACTAATCAATTTAGTGTTTTTTTCAGATTCTAATTTAATCCAATAATATATTACCTTAATAAAGTATTTAATAAATAAATAATAATAGATCTATAATAATATACAATAAATGATAACATAATATTGATAAAAAGAGTTAATTTGTAATAAAAAAGGAGTAATATGTTACAAATTTTACCTTCTTTTATTAAAATATTCTTAATTTTATATATCTCTTATTTAGCAATATTACTAGAATTTGATATTTTATTGTTTTTATGAATTTCCTTATAAAAAGGTAAATAATGATTATTATATTAACTAGTAAGTTCTATTCTTTTTTGTGTGCTTTAAAACAAGTTCTGATGAT
>DATFBJ010000273.1:0-3184 GCA_035253885.1 Nitrososphaeraceae archaeon | reverse complement strand
AGTTAACCTATGATTATATTGTTTGTAAATGCAATATAAGAGCCTATCAAATAAGATACAATCATCATTTCTTATTTTCAGAAATAATTCATCTTTAAGTATTTCATCTTATAACACTGTATCTCTTTTTTTCTTGATATCTGCCTTTTTGTTATCGTCTATTTTGCTTATTGATAATAATAATAATGACAATACAGCATTAGCATTCAAACCTACAGTGCTAAGTGATCAAAATGAAAATCAATTACAACAGAAACAACAACAAGCTACCAATAATAATGGTTCTTCCATTACTGTAAAAGACAATTCCAATGGACATTTATTAGGCGCTTCTGATGTATCTGTCGATTCTATTGAAAATGTAAATGGTATATAACGACTCTCCATTCTACATATCTTTTATTATTTTATGGGTTTTTATCAGTTTAAGATTTCCTTAACAATTCATTATTAGTCAAATTGTATGGGTTTTAATATAGAATAAAACTTTATAAAATAATTTACTAATAAAAAAGACTTGTTTATGTAATTGTTTTACAAAACAGATTAACTTTATTATAGATGTAGTTTAATATTTTTTTTATTATGAAAAAGGATACTTCTTCTTTTTCAAATCTTTCTCAGATGAACTTTGATTTATCTAATGATCAAAAAAGATTTTTAAAAAAAGTAAATGATATTTGTGAATTATTAAGAGAAGACGAAGAAAAAAATTACCTCATTGAATCAATCAATGAAAAAGTTATTCCTTTTTTCACTAAAATAGGAATGCTTGGTTGTCCTATTTCAAAAGATTATGGAGGATTAGGATATGATATTTTAAGTTATTTGCTTGCCTTAGAGAGAATTGGAGAAGAAGGAAGCTCAATGAGGACTTTTTTTTCATGTCATACTTCTATTGGACAATTGGTTCTACAAAATTGGGGTAATGATGAACAAAAAAAGAAATTTCTTCCAAATACAACTAAGGGAATAGATATAATGGCTTTTGCTTTGACAGAACCTGGCGCAGGAAGCGATCCATCATTAATCGATACCACATTTGAGGAAAAGAGGGATCATTTTATAATCAATGGGAAAAAACATTGGATAGGTAATGGAACATTTGCAAAAACAATTACTACATATGCTAAAGAAAAAGGGAGCAATAAACAAATTTCTGCATTTATTGTAGACATGAATTCATCGGCAATAAAGAAAAATGAAATTAAAAATAAAATTGGTCTCTTAACTGTAAAAAATGCAATTATAGAATTCAATAATTATAAAATTCCAAAAGAAAATCTACTTGGATTATCTGGTAATGGATTAAGCATAGCATTTAGCGCTTTGATAGATGGTAGACTAAGTGTTGCGGCTGGAGCCATTGGAGTTATGAAAGATTGCTTATGTGAGACAATAAGATATTCTAAAAACAGAAAACAACATGGTTCAGTATTAGCAAAAAAGCAATTAATTCAGCAACATATTTCACAAATTATTGTAGCAATAGAAAGTTCAAAATGGCTGTTATATAAAGCTGCAAAAAGTAGACAAGATCTTCAAGACTATTTAGAAACTTTAAAAACCCAAGATGAAGAATGGATTTTTAGACTTAATAGAAATAACAAAAAATATTCTAATTTAAGAAACGAATGTGATAGACTTTCAGCAATTGCAAAATATTATACTACCAATGCTTCTTTTGACGTAGCAAATAGATCTTTACAAATTTTTGGTTCTGAAGGTTATAAGAAAACCTCAAGAGTTGCAAGGCATTTCCTTGATTCTCGAGCAACAACAATATATGAAGGAACAAATGAAGTTTTGGAATTAAAAATTGCTTCTGAAAGTCTTGGAAATGGATATACAGCATATTAAAAATATTAATCCAGGTTACTTTTTGTTTTAGTGTAATCTATATTATTTAAGAAAATAAATAATTCATTTTGTATATTAGTTATAGAAGATTAATTACACTAAAGATATTGAAGTTAATAAATAAATAGTTCTCAAAAATTATACTGATAAGACTATATTTAATTATAATTTAGTCTATATTATAATAGAAGCTAATATTTCTTTAAATAATCGAGCAGCTAAATTAGCAGTAATATTGTTAATATCAAATGAAGGAGATAATTCTACTATATCACATCCAATAATTTTAGATTGTACTAAAATCTTTTTGATGAAAAAAGTCAATTCCACTGGATTTAATCCACAAGGTGTTGGAACAGAAACTCCTGGTGCAAAAGCAGGATCTAAACAATCGAGATCAATGGAAATATATATATTATTATTTTTGTTAATACAAGTTTGAGTAATCTTTTTTAGAATTTTTTTTGTTCCATATTCTTTAACATCCATAGGATCAATAATATTAGCACCATATTTGGTAATATTATATAATTCCTCTGGTTCACATGCTCTAATTCCTACAAAGATACTTTTTTGATAGATATACACTCAAGAGAATCACTAACTACAGATCCATAATAATTCTTTGTAGATGTAACAAAGTCTGGATGAGCATCAAAATAAATTAAATTAATTTTTTTTTTAGTAATCATTTTAATTGCATGTAAATTAGTATTAGTGATTGAATGATCTCCTCCTATAACAATAGGGATTTTTTGTTGAGAAATAAGAGAAGCAATTTTGAAATATAAATTATTACGCTTGATATTTCCTATATCAAAAACTTTTTTTGTAAATAAATTACCTTTCATTGGGCATATTGGAATTAATTGACCAGACCTTTTAAAATTTTCTGATGAGAATAATGCTTTTCGTAAATGATTTGGTCCATTTTTTGCACCTGGCCTAGGTGCCAAAGATTTTGATTCATCAGCAACTCCTAATAATACAATATTGGCTTCATTTATATTTAGAACATTCGAATAACGCATAGAAGTTGATTAATTATTAATCTTTATTTCAACTTTGTTATTATAATTATGATATACGAAAATACCTGATTTTCTTCTGTAAATAAAACTATACCAATTATTTATAATGTACTTTTTAACTATTTTTTTTAAATTTGTTAAGAAAAGAACATTTCATTTACTTTTAGTAAATCAAAAATACGTAGTTATTTTTGTTGAATAATGTCATAAGTTCTTCAATAAATCTAATCTGATTGTATTAGAAGGCATCTGATATATTAATTGTTAAATAATAACAATTTCATTAACTGAAT
>DATFBJ010000272.1:0-3587 GCA_035253885.1 Nitrososphaeraceae archaeon | reverse complement strand
AAACCTTAATTTATATATTATTTCAATTGGTAATTTATTTAATTATTTAAATTAATTATCTGATCTTTTCTATTGTTATTGTATTTTCTCATATCTTCAATAACATTATCTAATTCTGATCTGATCCTTGAGAATTTAGTTGCAATATTTTGATATTGAGAATCTTCATCTTGAAAAGCAATGATTTGTGAGTAATAATGATGAAGTTCTTGGTGTATTTGTTCTATTCGTTTTATAGGGAACATTTCTCTATTGACAATAATTATTAATAGTTCCTATCCTTTTAACTTTATTATTTCTATTACTATTTCTCATCCTAATCTATAAGTTTTGAATAGATGATCTTGTCGCTTGCCTTTATTTAACGGTATTTTGTAATTTTTACCTTCTATCAACTCACCAATCTTCTTTTGCTTGAACATCTTTACCAATGCTTCTACAATATCTCCTTCTGAAGATCTGGGATTGATTCCAATTATTCCCTTTATGAATTGCAAGTCGTATTTTGTATTTTGCTTGATACGGGTAACTGCTTCCTTTGCTTCTCCTGATCCTCTTCTGCTTTTTTTTACTGTTGATGATCTGCTATTACGCATAAAGAAAACAGAATAAGAAAACAATATTCCATATTATAGTTGTAAAAAATACTTAAAACACAAGGAGGACTACTTTTCTCTCCACCTCTTAATGATTCTGATGAACAATTATGTTCTTTAACACACCTTTGTAAAAAATGTTATATGGATCTATGACAAAGGATTGATGAACAAAATAAACTTTTCAAAGATATTAGAGTAAAAAGATATGAGCTCTATTCAAAATATTAATCCTAAACCGCGCTTCTATAATTGTAATACTAGGATTTATTGGAATACTGCAGAGACTGCATATTTTGAAGTATTTAGTCGCAAAAACATTCTTGTCCTAACCGTTCTTCAAATAATAATAAGAAATCTGTAACACAAATAACTACATCTACAACCAATAAGCCAACATATTCTAAAATATCATACTTTGCAACATAACAACAATCTAAATCAAAGCCTAAAATGTTCAATCCCTAAGAGCTCTTACAAGGATCTATTTCAGAAATACAATAGAAATATGAGATTTTGAGTGATATTGTACTGAAATGGGAGGCCGTTCTTTTGTTGGTAATGTAAATGAAAATGATAGTAATGATGATGTATATGCCCCTTTCAGATTCTTGTTGTTATTTGTTTATTTATATCCAACTTTATTTTGTTTATACCCAACAAAATTATAGATAGAATATTTTTAGTTTAATTAATTCAGTATTCAAAAGTTTATATCTCTTGTTTGTTTATACCCAACTTAAGGGGGCTGTGGCCTGTATCGAAGGCCATTTCAATGCTCCACCTTGATCCAAAGCAACGTGATTGGCGAATTGAGCCAGCCCCATCTTTTAGTTATTAAATTGTTAGAAAAATGCCGAATTCAGTATCATCATTTCCAAGATACGAAGTTATTAAATCCCAGTTAAATTGGTAATCTGAATTTACATAATAGAATTTCCTTATAGCAGCAAGATACAAAGATTTAGTATTATATGAAATCTTTTTTGTTTTTCAAGATAAATTAAAAATGCTTTGATATCAGATTCAATAATCTTTTGTAATTTGTTTTTTGCTACTAATTCTGTTAGAGTTTAAACGTCTAAAAACTTCATATAATATTTTATAATTCTAAAGTAGAGTTCTCTTGTAACTTCAGTTTTTATTGAATAAATGAAATTTGTTTAAATTCTGTTTTCATCTTCTTCTTTGCTACTATCCTTATTATTATTCGAATCAATATCTTCTGCAATCTGCATATTATAAAAATAAATTATCTGGTAGACTATTATTTATGCTAATTTATATTGCTAATAAAATGGTTTTATGATAAAAAATATTTATATATATTTTTACTTCTTTTAGATTTATCTGAATACAAAAACTGTGGGAATAATTTTTTAGATAAGTAAAAAACAGAATTTTTCTAAATAGTGAATTTAGTTCTGTAAATAACTATAAAAAAAGAGAAAGAAAAATAAGAATAAATAAATCAAGTTAAATTATTTTAAAAAACAGATAAATAAAAAAATCAAATAAATTAAGGATTACATTGATCTGCAACGGCATTTTTCGTAGAAGCAATAATTTTTTGCATATTAAAAATACTTTCATAAATATATTATTATATAAATTATAACAAAGGTTCTCATACACAATAACAATCTTTTAAAAATAATGAGAAATAAGGAGATTCTAAATATCTGCAAGTCTAAAATGAATCAATAAAATAAAATGAGATAATATAAAAAATATTTGATAAAATTTGAATTTGATAATAATCTAATCGCTGTATCTTATTGAAATATCATTTTCTAATATCTCTAATCCGTTATAAATTTCTTCGATTTTTAGAGTTACATTAGATAAAATTTTTAGAGCAGTTTTATCATCACCTTCTTCAATAGATCTCATGCTTTCTACAATGTCATTGCCTATATTTTTAGTCAAATTTGATAATTTTAGATATATGTTATTTTCTTCAGGATTCTGAATTGATAGTGAATAAACATCTCCTGTATTTGCTGTCACAATTATTAAAGAAATTGCGCTTAAGAAAAAAACTAATCTTAAATTATAAACCTGCATTTATCTACTAAGAAATATGTATATATATAATTATATATATTTCAATTTTTAGAAAAAACTACTCATTATCTACATAATGAATTAAAGAGATAGTATAATGATATCAAAAAAATAAATTAGTAATTGTAAGATGATTTTATTATAAATTAATGTCATTAAGATTTTTTCGAAGAGTTATTTAGAAAGAATTATTAAATTCAAGAATGCAAATACAATCTTAAATTAGTCAAATATAGATAGAATATAATATTTAAATATATAATACAATCTATGAAAAATACAATAGTTTATCAATATAAGAACTTATAATAATAATAGATATTCTATTCATTTTCTAATTGCTTAATAATATCAGTTTTTTCCAAAATATTAGCTATTTTTTTGAATGATGGTTCTTTTAGGTATGGTATAGTTGCTAAAACTTTTCCTCCTGTCATTTCTTCAACAATTGATTGAAGATTGTTATTTATCAATTTAAAAAGAGGATTTGAGAATTTCCATTTGTTGTTTAGTATTATTCCCTTGATTTTCAGCTTGTACAACATAGCAAAGTGATAAGTCATTATAATATGATTTATCGATCCTATTTTATTGGACATTATTAGAATAACAGGTACATTTATTATAGATGCTAAATCTGCTACAAAAAAATTTTTGCTCAATGGAACCATTAATCCTCCTATTCCTTCTACTATTGTAAATTCATGTCTTTTTTCAATTTCTTTATATTTATTAAAAATTTCTTCAACATTAATTTCTTCATTTAATTGTAATATTTTTTTTGCTAGATAAGGTGCAGTAGGTATTGAATAGAAATATGGATTGATTATATCATCATTGTCTTTATTAGAGCTTGCCTCTTTTAATATTTTAGTATCATGGGATTTAAAATCTTTTGAATATATTTTAATACCTGTTGCAAAG
>DATFBJ010000271.1:0-7751 GCA_035253885.1 Nitrososphaeraceae archaeon | reverse complement strand
AAAAGAACAAGCTATTGTAAGTGTTAAAGATAGTGGAGAGGGTATTTCAAAAGAGGTATTACCCAAATTGTTTTCAAAGTTTACAACTAGTGACTCTAATACAGGAACAGGATTGGGACTATATATTTGTAAGAGTATTGTCGAAGCACATGGAGGAGAAATTTGGGCTGAAAATAATTTGGATGGTAAGGGAGGAGCAACATTTAGATTTACATTGCCAATTGTAGAAACATATTAATTCAATTTCTAAATTAATATTATTCTTTACTTTCAATTTTAGTTTTTTTAGTTTCTTATTATGAACATATTGTTTATGCACAAGAAGAGATCATGATAATAGTTCATAGTTAAAGTGAATCTAGTAGATATGGATTTTTTTAATATAACTGAATAATCTTATTCTGTAAGAATGGAATTATAAACTATAGCATTAAAGATATAGATAGCAAAACTTTTGTTATTTATATGATTATTTATATGATGAAATAATTCTCTTGTGCTATCATCTTCATTTTATCCATTATCCAAGTTAACTGTTTAATTAGATCTTCATTTTTGATTGGCTTTTGAATAAAGCATTCTTTGCCAATTATTCTATTACCAAACTGAGGTGTTACTTTTCTAAATCCTTCATAGAACATTTCACCTGCAGTTAAAAAGCAAATTTTTACCTTAGGATCTTTTTCTCTTATTTTAGTATATAATTGGAATCCATCCATTTTTGGCATCTTTATATCAAGAATTATCAAATCATAAAAATTGATTCTATAAGATTGTAGAGCTATAGTAGGATCGGTAAATGAATCTACTTTAAATCCATTGTCTTCTAACATACTCTTTATTGTAAAAGTAATATCTGGTTCATCATCTACTAATAAAACTTTTTTAACCGTTGTTATAGTATGACTTGTCATTGATTGCCTCTTTCATGATAGTCTATTATAGGAAGTGTCAAATAAAAAGTAGATCCTCTACCATTGGATTTATTTTCTGCTCATTATCTTTCCACTATGAGCTTCTATAATCTTCTTAACTATAAAGAGACCTAGTTAAAGAGCAATAGCATTATTTACTAAGATTGGAGACAATTATTAACAGTTTAATTCAATGATTTGCAACTATACTAGACATTTTATTGTCAAAGTCGATTGAGATTCGTATTTTCTGTAATTTCAATTTCATATAAATAATTGAGCTCGGGTTCATTTATTCAGTAACCATAATTCACTAGAATCCCACGAACAGAAGTAAAAGGTTCAAATCTCATCCTATTCCATGAATTGAAAATAAATTAATTACGTTTTTTATGACTCCACGAGTTAAACGTCAAGAGTGGGACTCGAACCCTGCAACTACATTCTCGGGTTTATACAATTTCGAAAATATTAAAGAAGAATGAATCAATGGTATTATATAAAATGACGACTCTTATGTAGCTTCAGATTGTGGTTCTTGATATTCTCCCCAACCCCAGATTCCTCTCTGTTTCCATTTCATATAAGCAAATATCCAAGACTTTATCATTAATCCTACATCGTATGAGGTATAGTCAGTTGACCAATCTTCATCAGGTTTTAGATAACATATAGTATTGTCTATGAACATATGGGGGGTTTGTGTTGGATCAAGGTCAGGTTCTATTAAATGTACTTTAGGAGGAAACAAAGGATAATCCTGTACATACTCTATTAGAAAAGTAAAGTATGTTTTTTGATAGCTTCCTTCAATTTGAAGTTGGGTTACAGGTAATTCAAGTACTAATCCAATATTACCATTATCCATCATATGAAATTTCCATGCACTATTCAATTTGAATGCTCCATCTATCTCATTTGCTTCATATTGTATACTCCTAGTACCGTTTCCTAATACATCAAGTGATTCTTCCAACTTAATCAACTTTTGAACTAATTTTTGAACATATTTTGCAGTCGGGTATTTTTTGTAATATACGGTCTTCCTGATATAGAACAAACGTTTCAGCTTTACGATTTGGTAAATTCTTATTAAACCAATAATAAATATCAGCTTTGAAAGATTGGTCAATATCCTTTTCTCCTAATAAAGTACTTAAAATAAATTTTACCGTTGGTAGTGTTATAAGATCAATATCTATTCCAAGACCTGGTTGAGTTAACATATCTTTTACATCTCTTCCATAATTTTGAATGTAATTTTTATCTATTATTTGTGGTTTTTGAAATAGTGTATCATCACCATACTTCTTATATATACATCTATAGCATATAGATTTTTTACGTGGGTCAATTCTTATAATTATTCCTCCAATAATTTTTTCAAAGGCACCTGCAAATATAATTGGTAGATTTCTTTTGTAACCAAATTCATTAATGGTTTCGTTCATGAGATTATCTCCTGTAGCTGAAACTATAAGATCAACTTTAGACAATAAAGAATCAAAGAAGTTTTCTATGTTTTTATTTTCTCTAGAAAAAGGTTTTTCAACTGTTGTAATCTCAATTGTAGGAACTCTTTCTAGAATATGATCTTTAACTGCTAATGTTTTATATCTTCCAACATCTTGTAAGGAACAAATATGCCTAACTATGTTATGATCCATTAAAACATCACCGTCTATCAGCGTTAATTTTCCTATACCGCTTTTAGCTAGATGTAATGCTATTAATGATCCACCAGAACCTAAACCTATTATAGCAACATTTTTCTTATTAATTATTCCTAATGGATAGTCCGGCGTGTCAATTCTAATATATAAATTAGAAAAGTCTTGTATAATAACAAAAATTTCATATATGTTGTTACTAATATCTTTGACAAAATTTTTTAAAGATCTTTCTTCTTTTAATTCTTTTGTAGATATTTCAAATTGTGGAATATTTGATATATTAAAAATTAAATTTGACTTTGTGAATGTAATATTTCCTAAGTTAGATAATTGATATTGTGTTTTGTTATTGTTGCTGATGGTGATAGAATTAATATTTCGTATTTGATAGGTTGATTCATCAATGATGGAACCAGTAACAAAGAATACGGATCTTTCATTGTTTTGAAATTTCTTGTCTAATAAAATTTGTTTTACTTCTGGAAATATTACAATAAATACTGTTTTTATTTTTGTTCTATCTCTACTTAGTATTAATTTATGGTTTTCTATATTTGACATTTTTAATTTTTTTCTCCTGTGAATTCAAATTAAATACAGAAAGAGTTTTTAAAGCAGTAAATACTCTTTTTATTATACTTTTTAAGTTATCATTTTTGGTATTATTTTCTAAATGTGAAGATAGTAATCCAATATAGTATGGTGATTTATCTAACAAGTTTTGTATTTTAGGTAATATTTCAACTTTATTAAAAAAAATATCTGAAAATGAAATTTCTTCCAATATCTTTGAATGTTTATAGTCTAAAGTAACTCCAATACTAATCTTATCAGTAAAAGATAACTTAATATTTGGAAAATTAATAAATATAGAGTATATAAATTTGTTATGTAAAATAGCATCGTAATCTGAAAGATCATATCTTTCCTCATAAGTTAATTTATAATTATGTGATTTATTGGGTTGTAAACAAGTAAATTTTTTACCAGTATGGTCTTCTATCTTTCTTGATAGGTTTTCAATATAGTTAATAATGTTTATTTTTTGATTCTTTAAAATTTTATCTAATTCGTGTATGTTTATTATTTTCTGAATCTCAAGATCTTTTTTGATAAATTCATCTTTCTCAAAATAATAATTCGTTGCTATTAGGTTATAATTATTATTACAAAAATCTATGATTAAGGATAAATAATTTGGTTTATGACTATTCTGTATAAGAAATAACTCTGCTTGTTTATCATCACCATTACTTGGTCCTCCATATCCTAAATGTTTATGCCAATTTCCTAGATAAGCAAGATTATTTTTTTCCATTTGTTTGGTAACATTTATTGCCAAGTCCTCATCCATTTCAAAATAGACTTGTGTTCTCTTTGCATTAGTTGACAAATGTATTATATTTACTATTATGATGCATTCTCCTATGAGCTTACCGAAAAGTAATCCACCTGTTTCGACTTTTTCGTGTCTGTTACTTTCAGTAACTATACTATTAATTGCATCTTCTGTTATGATTAATTTTTTATGTATCACTGTAAAAGTGTTTGATATTAGGAATAGTTACCTTTCCAGTTTCTACATCAACCATATTTTCTTCTCCCTTTTTTTTAAGAATTACCTCTGCAGCTTTATTTTTTATCCCATCTATACCTTCAAAGACAGATTTTAAATCTCTAGGCATTATAAATCTATATGTTATTTACATATATTTATTATTTTTCTACTACTTTATTAAATATATTAATGATAATATAATAAATAATAAAAATTAAGAAAAACTAAAGAATCTGATTATTATGCATTGTTTGGAACAGGTGATTTTTTCTTTAACAAAGGTCAATACAAAAAAGCTTTAGAATGTTATGAAGAAAAGACTTTTCCGAGTGAAGAATTTATTCTATTGAAAAGTGAAAATACTATACAAGTTAAATTTTGTTATACAATATAGTCGCTGTTTTTGACTTATTATGCTAAAACAATTCCGCATCTACTAAATGGTATTATAGAAGTTGAAGGTATAAATTTAAATAAACTCTTATACGTATTGTTTTCTTTCCAACTGTTGTTTATTCTTTCATTTAAAACTAATAATTGAATCAGATAAATGAGCCAATGCGTCTTCTTTTACCTTGTCATTTTCTCTCCCTCAATGACTGATTGATTATCTGTAGTTCTTCAATCTTGGTTTGCAGGTATACTTCTTGTCTTTCTAATTGTGGAACATTTAGAATATTAGATGTAATATCAATTGTTTCTTAATCTATTTTATGACAATTTTTATAGAATCATGAAGTCAACTATGTAGTTGCAGAATTAAAAAGTAAACGATTATTTCCTAGTTCCTATTAAAGTCATTCATGAATTCTACAAAAAATAGGATTCGAACCGAGGATTCAGCGCCGGGAGTGGGACTCGAACCCTTATCCATCAAATCTGAGTTCTAATATCGAATATTAAAATATTTATTAGGATTCTATATGTTTTAAATTTATTTAATTTATAATGTAATAATCTAATAAGAATTTTATTTATTAATTTACCAATTCTAACTAATTAATTGATTCTTCATATTCTTATTGTATTTTCTTATATATTTAATAGTATATTCTAATTCTGAGAGATTCTTTGACAATTTAGTTACAATATCTTGGTATTCTTGATCTTCATTTTGATAAGTAATAACTTGTAAATAATAACGATGGAGTTCCTCATGTATTTTTTCTAATCCTTTTAATGGGAACATCTATTTATTTAATCTAATATAATATTATTATCAGATTCTAATCTTTTAACTTTATTATTTTTCTTTGTATGTTTTATTCTAAATTGTTTATTTTTTTTTAATTATTATAATAAATTAACTTTTTCAGAAATAATATGTTAAAGCAACTATGTAAAAAATTCTATTAATTGAGATAATAATAAAATATAAAAAAAATGTTAAATTGTATTCATCAAATCGATTCTATGCTGTAAATGCTATGTTTGATTCAATTGTTCATTATAATGATTAATTACAGTAAGCATTTTTTTTCAATACTCTTTGTATCTAAAACACTTTATCTCATGATCATTTACCATACCTACTGCTTGCATAAATGCATAACAGATGATAGACCCGACAAACTTGAAATCACGTTTAATCAAGTCTTTGCTCATTGCATCGGACTCCTTAGTGTTGGTTGGAATATCTTTAATTGTTTTGATTTTGTGATTAATCGGCTTACCACCTACAAACTGCCAAATATAGACATCGAAAGTACCAAATTCTTTTTGAACTTTCAAAAACGCTCTAGCATTCTGGATCGTAGATGCGATCTTTAAGCGATTACGGATAATCCCGGAATCAGTAAGGAGTCGATTTACGTCTTCCTTTCCATAACAAGCGATTTTGTCTGCATGGAAGCCATCAAATGCCTTGTAATAGTTCTCACGTTTATTCAAAACGGTTTGCCAAGTAAGACCTGCTTGGGCACCCTCAAGAATTAGGAATTCAAAGAGCGTGCGATCATCATGTACCGGTACACCCCACTCCTTATCATGATACTCAATCATGAGAGAATTATTACTTTCTGTCCAACTACACCGTCTTTTATTGTACGTTACATTGTCTTTGGAAAAGGTATAATTACTTTTGGATATAGTATTCGACGATTTATCCATTTGCTTTAAAATAACATATCAATGATATTAAAATTATTATGTAACCTATAAATATCTCCTTAATACTTTGACCTTTTATATTTTATCAATACAATATTCTCACTAATATTGTGAATGTCAATTCTATAATCTTGTATATAATATTAATATTTATTGTTTGGATAAAAATTGTAATGAAAAAATAATCTAGATATACAGTAATTTAATTAATTATTTAAGGTTAAAAAGACAAAAATTATTCCAGTTTAACTAAATCATTACTATTAATTTTTTTTATTATTCAGGACTGATTTTAAATTTTAATTTGCAATTGAAACATCCATTTTACTAATAAATAATTGAGTATAATAAAATATTAAATGAGATATAAATAATTTTTAAAATAAATTTTAATTTTACATTAATTTTACTAATTATATTAACTAAAACCAATAATCTGTAAATTATTTTTGTAATACATGATTAATATTTATTCATCTTATTCATTATGAATATCTAATTTGATGTATTCTTTTATCTGTTTGATTTCATTTTTACCAAAATCTGCTTCTTGATTATTCCAATATTCATTCCAAGCATCTTCACCTTGTTTTAATATAGTAATTAATTCTATTTTAACAGCATCAAGATGAGAACAATTTTTATATTCTATACTTGGATTTGTTTTTACTTTTTCCATAAGAATTTCTGTTTCTAAATTTGTTTTAATTATTTCTGCCATTTCTTCAGGTAATGAGTGTAAAGCATTTAATGCAGAATCACCATATCGTTTATAATTCTCCCTCATTTCTTCTCTATCTTCTTCAAGAGAATTGCTTATTTTAGTCAATTTGGCATTTTCAAATGAACAATTGATAGTAATACTTTCTTGTCCTTTAACTGGAGTTAAAGAAGTTGGCAAGAATGTAGACGAAAATAATAATAGTATTAGTAAACTTGATATGACTAAAATTTTCATATTGTGAAGAAATCTATAAATATTATATTAATAAATTTTTTAAAAAATTAAAAGAATAAAACTTCTATAAACGTTTTATAGAAGTCAAACCAGAAGATTCTCTGGAGACAACATCATTGGATGGTCAAGTAGTTAAACCATTTAGTTTTACTATACTTTCATAAACTTTTTCAAATAATTGTATGAATCTATGTATCATTAAATAAACTAATTCTAGGAGTGGGACTCGAACCCTTATCCATCAAATGTGGGTCTAATATTAACTATTAAAATATTATTTTATAAATAGAGAAAGATCATTTCTACATTTAGATGTCTTTTTTTAGTACAACACTAATAATATAGGTGGAGGAAAAAATTCTGACAGATCTATCTAATAGAGATTTGGAAAATTCTCAACACAATATACAAATCTTACAAGATCGATTGTTAAAAGAATTATGTTCTAGAGACTACCATTCCAAACAATTAGGTAATATATCTATATTTGATGTAGATGATATTTATAACAAATCATTCAAAGATATAGATAAAAAACA
>DATFBJ010000270.1:0-2098 GCA_035253885.1 Nitrososphaeraceae archaeon | reverse complement strand
ATAAAAAATAAAAAAAAAAAAACAAAAAAAAAAAATCTTCAAATCTTAAATCTCGAAATAAAAAAAGAAAAAAATTTAAGAATTTTTAAGTTTGGCAAAGGGTACGATATGTATAGTATTGTATCAATACAGGCTCTCCTTTAATTCCTTCATAATGCAAGCTCCTCACTCCCATCTATTATTTTCGTTTATCATAGTATTGTTTGCAAAATGTGTAATTAATGTTAATGAAGAGGACCTACATGCTTCATTAATTACGGTATTGTTTACAATGCAAGCTTCTCATCCATCACAATTTCTTTATCATAATTTATTTTAATGTAAAATTTAAAAGATGTATTGTGGTGCATATCAACATTAGTTATATATAAAAGAGAAGAATGTTTTTTTCCCTTTAATTTTCTCAATTAAACATGTCTTACAATAAAAGAAGGTTTAAGCGAACAAGAGAATCTTTTAGTAATATCATCACCCCCACTACCCCTACTATTGCTAATACCCCTACTATTGCTAATACCTCTACTATTGCTAATACCCCTATCACACCTACTAAAAAAATAAGAACAAGAAGTCCGAGTGGCATAGATGATATAAATCATACTTTAGACGAAATATTTTGATAAAATGCAAGAATTCTTGCAATTATGGAGGAGGTGTTAGACCGAGTCCAAAAATTAGAGGAGGGTTCCGAAGAAGTGGATAAAGATTTTATCAAGGTAATAAACTTTAATTTAACCTATTTGTTGCATTTCTCTTCTCCTACTATGATATACGGTATTCTTACTTATTTTACATTAAATTATATGATCTTTAATTTATTTAGAGTATAGTAAATAAAGTTTCGAAAAAATTATTTTCGGATAACATTTATCCTAAAAAAAGTGAATTTTATGCTGCTATGAAAAAATATTTGTCAAGGGCCCATCCGGATTTTTTCGGAAAATTCAGTCCTTTTCGATGGACTGTATTTTATGAAAAAAATATACAAAAGCCAGTAAGTTTTGTAAAATAATTTTGCATTTGTACAATGATGAAATTGATCTTTAATATACCGACTTTTACTATAGTTAATAAGAAAACACAGAAGCCTCCGAGGGTCATTGACATCAAGAATTAAGAAAGCATTATTTTATGTTTTCGGTGCAAATAATCTTTCTCAAATCAATACGAATTCAACTCCCACTCAAATCCATGAGTGGAAGAATTCGAGACGCGTCAAAAAATGCTATGACATTTTATTTGATGCAATAGATCCTGTAGAGGATCCAAATGTATCATTTATGTCTAGCATACTCGAAAGAGTATGGTCAAATTCGGAACGTGCATCGCAAATACATTTAGCCTATGCTATTGCGGTTTGCACTACGTTGTTAAACCCAAAGAACAACACCATTCACATCACGAGGTCGAATGTTAAAACAAAAACGAACAGATATTTGGTAAGTTTCGCAAGTTTACACAGCAATGAAATATTTAAGTTAAATTAAAAGTTAATATATTTGTTTATTATTTATCTATTTTAGAAAAAGATTATAGATGATGAAAATTTTAAAATATCTGGGATAGATAGTTCCGAAAATGACACCGATAGTGGTGATGATGATATTGATGAATATGATAGTAGTGATGAGGACATCCCACTATCACGTAATAAAAGAGGTGATAAACTAGAAGTATTGGCCGAAGGAATAACGGTCGCGGCCGAAAGACAAATGTCAGTGACCGTTGCTGAGGAACAAGAGATAATGGTCACAGACGAAGAACACGAACAAGAACACGAACAAGAACACGAACAATAATAAGAAGGCCTAATGGAACAAGGTCACGAAGGTCCGACAGAACAAGAACATGAAATTCTGACGGAACAAAGACAATCAACTGGACTTCGGCCTAAATCGAAGCATCGTAAAATCACAAGGTAAAGGAATCATATATTTATTAAATTTTTTCCACTAAATTCATAGCTGATATATTAATTACTTTATTTAGATGATTTTTTTTTTTACTTTTTTACTTTTCAATATTTCGTACTCCGTATTTTGTTCGATATTCGTTTTTCCTTTTTTTTATTTTTACTTTTCCGATATTTCGTATACTT
>DATFBJ010000269.1:0-7282 GCA_035253885.1 Nitrososphaeraceae archaeon | reverse complement strand
ACCGTTATTTCAATTAAGGTTTTTTTGCTATCGTGAATCTTATTTAATGATTTCAATTCTTTTTTGTTCTATCTAGATATTTTATTTTTTTATTTTTTAAATTTTAATATTATCATGTTTTGTTGGTGATATAATTTTTTTTATTATAATAACATATTTTCAATTATTCTTGTATATTCTCTCACTTTTGAATCCAATAATGTTTTTGAAATTGATTCTCCATACATTCTTATCAATGGTTCAGTTCCACTCGGTCTAATCATTATCCATGATTCATCATCAATCCAAATTTTAGTACCATCTAAATTTTCAATCTTTTTTGGAGATCCATGCTCAGAACACTTGGTAACTATCTTTTTAGCTATCTCTCTTGAAGGACATTTAAATTTGGTTTTGAATTGAGCTATTTTTTTTAGTGATGCGATAATATCAGAAAATGAATTCTTAGTTGTTTTATCAGTAAATGTAAAATTTGTAAGCATATCTAATACAAGTGCTGTAGTCATTGCGCCATCTCTGACTTGGTTTATTTTTCCATACATAAATCCTCCATTTTCTTCTAAACCAATAAGTGAATTTCTTTTAATCATCGCTCGCGAGACTTCGACACTTCCTACTTTTGTATATATTACATTTGAATTTCCTTCGTCAGCAACAAGTTGAACATTCAAAGTTGTATTAATAGGACATACAATCTCTGCTCCTCTATCTTTACCACTAATTAGATACTTTATAAGAGCAGCAGCAGTTTTGTCGCCAGGATGAATAATTCCTTTTTCATCACAGAATATACTTCTATCTCCATCTCCATCGTATGCAACGCCAAAATTGGCATTCAAATCTTTAACCATATTTGATAATACATTTAAATTGTCTACAGTTGGTTCTGGTCCTCGACCTGGAAAATCTCCATCTATATTGCTATTTATTGTAAAAACCTGACAACCTAATTTCTTTAACAAATATGGCGCAACTAAAGATTGAACACCATTTCCTAAATCCATTACTACTTTAAATGATCTAGATTTTATTTTTTCAACATCTATTAAAGATAAGACTTTGTCAATGTAGTCATTTATAATATTTTCATCTGAAATAGTCTTATTTGTTCCATCTATTTTTGCAAATTTCCTATTATAAAAAATCTCTTCAACCTTTATTTCTTCTTCTCTTGGAATCTCTACTCCATCATTAGCAGAAGGTTTAATTCCATTGTATTCGGGAGGATTATGAGAAGCTGTAATCATTATTCCTCCGTTGGATTTTTTATATTTAACAGCGAATTGTAAACAAGGAGTTGGTAATTGACCTGCCATGATTACATCTAAGCCACCAGAATTTAATACGGCTGATACGATATTTGATAAGAGAGGACTTGAATTTCTACCATCATACCCCACAATAATAGGTCCATTCTTAAAATATGTTGATAATGCATAAGTTAAATCTATTACTAAAGGAAAAGTTAACTCTTTTCCGTATATTCCTCTTACACCATTAGTCCCAAATAACCGGCGGCGTTTATTAGACTCTTTTTCTTTCATTTTCAATAACCCTTAATTTAAGAATAGATAAATTTGGCTGTTATAAATTGTATTTCTAGTAAGTGCGGGGGTTGCCAAGCCTGGCCAACGGCGCAGGTCTGATCTTTAATCTATCTGTAGGTATGGATAGATAGAGAGGCAGTGCGAGGCTTAGAAAGAAAGATAATAAAAATAGATTGGTCAGCTAAGGACTTAATTTTCCTATAACCCTGTTCCTCAGGGATTCGTGGGTTCAAATCCCACCTCCCGCATTACAAAATTTATAAAGATATAAAATTTCAATAAAAAACAAAAGGTAAATCATTTAATTTTATTTATTTTTATTTTTTTATCTTAATTTTATTTTTAAAATATTATAAATTGGCAAGACTTATTAAAGTAATTTATAGCAATGTATCAATAATAGAAAAACTAGAATAACATTTTTTTAATGTTAACATACAAGAGACACTATCAATGAGAACATAAATAAGAATTTAATTTGATTTGTGTTAACAAATACCATTATTCATATAATATCAATTGGAGGATAATTAGATACACATAGATGTATACAAAATATATATATAGATATAGATATACAAAAAAAATAAAAATCAAATTTGTATAATCCTTTTTTGTTATAATAGAGTCAAAGTCATCAAGTATCAATATTTAATGTGAATACCGTAAAAAAAGAGGAAAAACAAATGTTACAAATGATAGAAACTATTACTAAGGTAATTGGGAATTATAACTCTTAACTTATATCATATTTTATTCTATAAATACTTAATGAATCCAAATCTAAAAAATTAAAATTAAAATATTCTTTAATTTATAAAAATGATTAAAAGTAATATTATTATTATAAAATTTAAAATTAAATTAGATAATTTTATTTATTTTTAAAAAAAATTTAATTCATCATAAAATTTTTTTCCAGTATAATATATACATATTACTAGCAATAATAATCTATATACATCTATAACTTGTAAAATTGTTTTTTGTTTTTAAACTTGTAAACATTGGTTTGTTTCTTTATGGTTATGAAAATGACTTTGACAATAATCGTTCCCACAATCATAACAATGCCAACTTGATAATGTATAACAAATCATACATTTTCCGATAGGCTTGTTATAGTCAAAGTTTTTATTTTTAGATTTTTGCGATGCTCTGGAATTGTTGGCAGTATTACGCTTAATTTGTGCTTTCATTATAATCTACTACCTTAATTGAAATAAAGACTCATTAACATTCAAAATCTTACCATTCCATACTATACACGTATGAGATTTTTAACATTATTTTGTTATTATTTGTGCTACTTGTGATTGTTTTTTTCAAACTCTATAATTATTATTTTATATAATTATTTAAGGTTAACCCCTCAAAATACAAATAAATGAATAAATAAATAAAAACCAGAAGAAACATTATTATCTTTTTATCATAATCAAGTTTATAACTACAAGGTCTACATTTATTCGAATAGTACAATTTAAATTCTTTTAACAAAAATTAATTAAATCATCTTTTTAAACGTGTGAAAAATTAAATATTATTTACTATTTTTTTCTCAAGTCAAAGTTTATTTTCTGCTATTATTATTATATTTTTAATTAGAAAAATTTACTTTTTAATCTATATTCTTAAAAAAAAATTTAATTAGAATTTATATTCATTGAAATTGTAAAAATTCTTCCATGGAGGTAACATTTTAATAGTCTTTCTTTTGTAAAGAGATAGATGATCCCAAAGGGTGATATTAAATAATGAGTAAACCATATTATGTTAAATTTGAAGTACCTCAAGATTTGGTAAGTGCAATTTATGAAGCAGTTAGAATAGCAAAAGATAGTGGCAAAATAAAAAGAGGAACAAATGAAACAACCAAAGCAGTCGAACGAGGGGTTAGTAAATTAGCAATTATTGCGGAAGATGTAGAACCTCCAGAAGTAGTAGCTCATCTTCCAATTATATGTGAGGAAAGAAATGCTGCCTATGTCTTTGTTCCCAGTAAACAACAATTAGGAGAATCTATGGGAATAACTGTTGGTTCTGCAGCTGCTACTATCATTGATGCAGGAGATTCACAACATATTTTAGATGAAATAATAAATTCAACAAAAAATAAAAATTCAAAATCTCCAAATCCATAACTAAAATTAGGTGTTATAATTAATGAGTAAAACAATAGAAGAAAAAATAGTACCAGCTGAAGTGATTCAAATCGTAGGTAGAACTGGAATTGCAGGAGAAGTAATTCAGGTAAGAGTCAAAGTTTTAGAAGGAAAAGATAAGGGAAGAATTCTAACTAGAAATGTGAAGGGTTCTGTTAGAATGAATGACATCTTGATGCTTCGTGAAACAGAAAGAGAAGCAAGAAAAATAAAGTAAGTAATCACAAATATATTTATATAAACAGAGAAAATAATGTAGGTTTAATTTAAAATGAGTAAAACAGCTACTTCTTTACGCAATTGCATTTTTTGTGGACAACACATTTCTTCTGGACATGGAATCATGCTAGTCAAGAACGATGGATCCATTCAATGGACTTGCTCTAACAAATGCAAAAAAAATCATAGACAATTAAAAAGAGATCCTAGAAAGATGAAATGGACTAACAAATACGTTAAAGGTGGAATTAAGATCAAGATCTCTAAATCCTAAAATAAAATATATAATATACACAGATAGGAGGAACGAGAAAGATATATGAATGAACAAACACTAATAGTTATTAAACCAGATGCTTTTGAACGCAAATTAACAGGTAAAATTTTGTCACGATTCGAAAACAAGGGGTTTCTTATTACAGAATTAAAATCATATATCTTTACAAAAGAAAAAGCAGAAGAATTCTATTCTTTACATAAAAGTAAACCTTTTTTTAGTGAACTTGTTTCTTTTATTTCATCATCTAAAGTTGTTGCTTGTATTCTAGAAGGAGAAAATGCCATTAATACTGTAAGACTATTGATTGGTTCAACTCGATCCTTTGATGCTCAACCAGGTACAATTAGAGGAGATTTTGGTCTTGGTATTACCAATAATATTATTCATGCATCTGATTCACATGAAAGCTTCATAAAAGAGTCTAAAGTCATTTTTAAATAGTAGTATTCACGTGACATTAAGACAGCCCGTAGTAGTTGTATTGGGTCATGTAGACTCTGGAAAAACTTCATTATTAGATAAGATTAGGGGTACGGGAGTACAGGCTCGCGAGGCTGGAGGTATTACTCAGCATATTGGAGCAAGCTTTTTTCCAATTGAAACAATAAAAAAAATTACAGGACGTTTATATGAACGTCTTACTAAAACAGATGAACAAATTCCCGGACTATTATTTATTGATACGCCTGGTCATGAAGTTTTTGCCAATTTGAGGAGCAGAGGAGGATCTGCAGCAGACATAGCTATAGTAGTTGCAGATATAAACAAAGGCTTTGAGCCACAAACAATAGAAAGTATAGAGATACTAAAAAAAAGAAAAGTTCCATTTGTTGTAGCATTAAATAAAGTAGATATGCTTTCAGGATGGAAAGGAAAAAAGAAAGGTGATATAAAGACTAATAAACAAAAGCAAATTAAAACAGACACATCAGCAAATTTACCCTTTATAACTGAAGAAATAAAAAACCAGGATTCACAAATTCTTACTCTTTTAGATGAAAAAATATACACAGTGGTTGGGTCATTATCAAGAATGGGTTTTAATTCAGAAGCTTTTTGGCGTATTAAAGAATTCGATAAAGAATTAGCTATAGTTCCAATTAGTGCTGTTTCTGGAGTTGGGATACCTGAATTAATGACAGTATTGGTAGGATTGGCACAACAATATATGAAAAAACGATTAGAAAGACATTATGACTATATTAGAGGTATTATCTTGGAAATTAAAGAAGAGCAAGGTCTTGGTCCTTCTGCTAATATGATACTAATAGATGGTACTATAAAACAAGGTGACATGATCATGGCTGCAAAAAGAGATGAGATAATATTAACTAAAGTTAAAGCCTTATTACTTCCAAAGCCTTTGGATGAAATGCGTGATCCTCGTGATAAATTTAGATCAGTCACAGAAGTAATCTCAGCAGCAGGCCTCAAAATAGTATCTCCTGATTTAGAGGGTGTATTAGCAGGAACTCCTTTATATGTTGTAAAAAATAAAGAAGAAGAAAATAAAATAAGACAGCTAATTGAATCGGAAGTCAAAGATACTTTTATAAATAATACTAATTCATTAGGAGTGATTCTTAAATGTGATACCATAGGATCGCTTGAAGCAATAATTGATATGTTGAAAAAAGAAAATATTCCTATACAAACCGCTGATATTGGCAATATAACAAGAAGAGATGTTTTAGCTTCATCGGCTGTTAAAGAGAAAGATAGATACCTTGGAGCAATATTAGGTTTCAATGTTAAAGTTTGGGATGATGCAAAAAAAGAATCAGCAGAACGAGAAGTGCAAATTTTTAATGAAAAAGTAATCTATAACTTAGTAAGAAACTATACTGATTGGGTTCACTATCAGAAAGAACATGCTGATTCTATTATATTCAATGAAATTCCTCCGATATGTAAAATACAATTTTTAAAAGGATTTGTCTTTAGAAGAAATGATCCTGCTGTTTTTGGTGCTGAAATACTGGTAGGAAAGCTTAGACAAAAAATTCATATCATAAATGAAAATGGTGCAAAAGTTGGAATCATTCATCAAATTCAAGATAAAGGAAAAAGCATTGAAGAGGCTACAAAGGGTATGCAAGTTGCTGTATCTATAAGGGGTCCTACAATTGGAAGACAAATTAATGAAGGTGATATTTTTTATACTGACTTAAATAGCAAACAAGCAAAGCTATTAAATGAAAGATTTCAACATAGGCTTAATGACGAAGAAAAAAGAATATTTGATTTTATCTTGGAATCAAAAAGAAAAGCTGATCCAGCATTTGGATATATATAATATCCATATAAAATACATAATTAAGGGTTTTATTAAATTTCATGGTATATTGGATATTCTTTATCTTAAATAATAATAAAAATAATAATACATCTCTAAAATTGCATTGTTATCATATCTCTAGACTTTAATTCAAAATTATTACCTAAAATATAGAAAAAATAACTATATATATAAAATAATATTTTACCTTCTAAAAAAATAGATATTACAACTAAGAAAGAACAAAGATAATAATAATTGGTTAAAAGTGTTATAATATTGAACAACCATAATAAATCCTAATTCATTTTTTCAAGGATGTTTTCTAATCCATTTTCTCCTATTGCTCCTACAGCTCGTTCTACTATTTTTCCCTTAAAAAATATAATAAAAGTAGGAATTGCATAAACATCATATTTTACAGCAATAGATTGATAGTCATCTACATTGAGCCTTCCGAAATTTATTTTATCGGAATATTTTCTTGCAAGCTTGTCAACTATAGGTAACATAAATTTACAAGGACCACACCAAGTAGCCCAAAAGTCAACAAGAATAGGTTTATTTTCATTGATAGATTTTTCAAAATTTTCTTCTGAAAGTTCAATTATCAAATTATTCTTATTATTATTGTTGTTTAGAGTATTTTTATTTATCCGTAAATAATAATTTATTAAAGAAAAAATTTCAAGATTTGGGAAGAAGATGTTTAATATTTTTTTATAGATCCACTAAGAATCTTGCAGTATAATAACCATCTTTGTTTTTTTTTATTTGCATTTCATGATATGTT
>DATFBJ010000268.1:0-4073 GCA_035253885.1 Nitrososphaeraceae archaeon | reverse complement strand
AACTAATTATTTTGTAAAAGTCTTTATTTCTATTATATAAAAGTTAAAATATATTTACATTATCTTATAATAATTAAATAATCGTTTATATCATTTGTTAAATAAGTTCATGATATATGACTCTTGAAAGAAGATTTAATTCATTTATTTTAGCAATAGTTTCTATTTTATTATTATCTCTGTTACTATATAGTTCTCAGAATAATTTTATATTTATAAATGCTCACTCTTCTAACAATAATAAAGGTAATAATGATGCTGATGCTGATGCTGATTTAACTACTATAAAAACAAACATAAATCTCAATAATATAGATGTTGAAAATCATGATCGCTTAAAGATAGTTGGATATCTTAATGGTGAGGGGAGGACTTTCTATGTTGATCTAAAAGAACATAAAGATAAAACAAAGATAAAAGATAATAATTCTTTAACTGTTAATCTTAAGTTTAATAAAAGTAATGATATCTCTCAGGTAATGTTTGATGATGAATATTATGTCTGTGGATATTTGCTAGATGATGATGATAAATCAAATACTAATACTAATGCTATTACTACCAAGTACAATCTTCCATTGTATGATTGTGATGAGGGAAATATTGGTTTAACTACTATAGATAAAGATTCAGTTAAACTATTCTATACACTCAAGAAGTTTAGTGAATCAAATGCACTTTACAAAAAAACTAATAATAATAATAATAACCTATCAAGTACACAAGAAACACCTAAAGAAGTAAAACTAAGAATAAACGTTCCTATACATGATAATAAAAAGATAAATGATATGTATATTGTAGCAATGGTCAAAGGTGAATATCAAATAAAAGAAATTGATGTACAAAATGAGTTAGAAAAAGGAGATAAAAAAAGTAGCAATGAGAGGCTTTTAATTCCATTTACTTTTGATAGAAATACAGAAGTTGGTCTTATAGAACCAGGAGATATGTTTTTTGGATGTGCTACATCTGATGAATTTCCTAATCAAAATTCTGACTGTGAAAAAAAAGTAATAAAAGATTTGTATAAAATAGATCAATTATGTGCTCGGAAGGATAGTTCTTGTTAATAATTATTGAATTAGTTCTCCCGTATCTGGATTGTATCGTGGTGGTTTATTTTTGTAAATAAGGGCAACAATTCCACCTACTAATAGTAAAGCAGAAACGACTAGTCCCCAAGCATTAGTAACAAACAATATGATTACTGAAAATATAATACTTATTATACCTACAACCTTACTATTTTGTACTACAAAAGCGATTATCAAAATAATTATGTATAGAATAAAGGCTATATCGATTTTTCCATAAAAAGATATGTTTTGCTCTTCTAGTGACATATCATTGATCATATATGGCACTATTCCCAAAAACATAGATGAATCAATTACAATGAGAATTTCTAATATCATTCCTATTAGGATAATTATTTGATATGATCTCATGAGTAGGAAAAATAATAAAAGAATATAAAGGTTTTTTAAAATATTATTTGTAATACAATTTTTTTATAATAGTTGCGGTGCCATTGTCTCTTTCATCATTTACTGCTTTATCTTTTTATGATAAGTTATTTGCACAGTATGAAGATCAGATTAAGATATTATATTGTTTTTATAAATTTTATATTAATATATGATCAGCAAAAGTTCAATGAAATCTTTGTCTATAATAAGTCATCATTTTTTATTTTCTTTATTTATTTTATTCCAAATATTCTTCTAATCTAATAATAGTATTAAGTTTTGATAATGCTGTTTCATAATTTTTATTTTCATATTCCTTTATAGCTTGATAATAAGCAGATACATTCGGTCCTTCCATTACAACAATTTACCAATTATTATTATATTGAATTTGTTGAATTAAATTTTTTTCATTATGATACCAATAAAATAATTTTATCTAAAATCAAAGTATAAACTTTTGAAATAAATTTCTTATTCCTTTTCTAGGTATAATATCGATATATTTGTGGTTCCATAATTTTATTTTCTAAAATATTAAATTCAATTCAATAATATGAATCATTTTTTTGGCGCCGCAAAAACCTTTAGAAATAAAATTCTTATTGAAAAGTAAGTCAAAGTAGAAGATAAATGTTATCTTCTAATTGCGGTGAAATGATATGGAAATTTCAATACAATTCCATTAACATTTTTTATTGTAATTTATATTACAGCTTTTTTTAAAATCAATTGAAATATAAAAACTTCTTTTGCTATCGTTTTATTGGTAAGCTGAATGTAAATGTTGAGCCTACACCTTTTTCTCTATCTATTTTATTATTATTGATAGCCCATATCTTTCCACCATGCATTTCAATTATCTTCTTGGAAATAAATAATCCTAAACCCGTACCACCTGTCTTGGATTTAGTAGCAAATTTTGTAAAAAGTATTGGTAATATCTCTGGATGTATACCTGTTCCTGTATCTTTTATGCTAACAAGAATTTCATCGTAGTAGTTATTACTATTGTTACCTGTTTTCCTTTCAACAATAACAGTAATACTACCTTCATTTGTAAACTTGATAGCATTGTTTAACAGATTATGAATGACTTGACTAAGTCTATTTCTATCAGCCTCTACAATTATTTGATTGGTTTCAGATGATTCATAAAACAATTTTAAGTTTTTTTTATGTTGTATTATACTTTGTTCGTAATCTTTCAAGATATCTGTTATCATTTCTTTCAGATTGAATTTTTCTTTATTTAAAAAGAAAGAACCACTTTCAATTCTTGCAATATCCAATATATCATCCGTAAGCTGTTTAAGTCGTTTTGAATTTCTAAAAATAATTTGAAGGAATTCCTTATTTTTTTCTATATCATCTATTCCTCCTTTTTGAAGTAATTCAGTAAGTGCAATTATTGGTTGAACCGGATTTTTCATTTCATGTGCTGCTACATTTATAAAGTCATTCTTTAATTGGTCTTTGTATTTTAGTTCATCAATTGCCTTTTCAAGTTCCTTTATTAATTTATCTTGTTTTTTGATATTCTTAATGTAGTTTACCATATGATTAAAGGAATTACTTAGAACTGAAAGTTCATCATCAATATCATGATTCTTGCCTTTGATTTGACCTACTACATTAGGCTTTTCTCCATTTAATTCATATATTGTAGAAGTTAAAGAGAGTATTGGTTTCAATATCTTCCTTGCGATGTAAAATGCAAACGCAGCAGTAACTACAATATATAAAATTATAAAGATTTGCTGAATAAACAATGAATACTCTGAATTACTTTTTAAATAATTCCCTAATTTTGTAACCAATATATTTGATGAATCTACTAAAGATAGTGCTTCTCTTTCTAGTAGTAGTGATGTTTTCTTAACTTTGTCTATTGATTTTTCTGAATTAGCCATTTCATTATCTGGTTTAATTATATTGTTTGCTATAATTGATTTAAGTGAAATCCATTTTTGATAAATCTTGTTCCAATCATCTAAAAATTCTTCTGGCAAAGGTTTTAACTCTATTCCTGCTATGCTATTTCCACCTTGCCTTAATACCAAGATATTTGATTCCAATTGATTTATTGCAGAGTTAACTGTAGAACTATCTTTAGTGTTACCTTGAAACAAAAATTCAGATATATAAAACATCAGATTAGAGGTGAGAAATCGATTCTTTCCTGCAATATTTATTGAATTTCCCAAATACGTCATTTGTGATTGATAATAAGAAACTATAACAAAATTAGTAATAACAAGAATAATCAGAATAAAAAGGAATATTGCTATTTTAGAATGAATAAAAGAGTTAGTATAATACTTTAACACCGTTAAATATAAAAATCATAATATATATAGAAAATTAAACAGTAAGATGAAAATTATTGAAAAATCATAACATTAATCAATAATTTGTATTTATCTATATAGATTATTGAAATAACAGTCCCTATTCATTAGTGATATTATCAAAATATCATATAATTTGTTTTTATCTGTTATTTAATAAATCGTTAATTATTCTAATTAAATCATTATTTTCTATAGGTTTTTTAATAAAAGTGTATACTGGACTAAACTTGTATGCAATATCAAATAG
>DATFBJ010000267.1:0-3564 GCA_035253885.1 Nitrososphaeraceae archaeon | reverse complement strand
GTTGTTTGATTGTATGTGAATATTTTTCTTTTGATTTATTCAAAATTTCATCTATATCTAGATCTATAATTGTAAATCCCATTCTATTAAGCCCATAAAGAATTACAGAAGCACGTCGAATATCAGGTTCACAGGGACGTTCTTTATTTGTTATTATAGATGATAATATCTCTTCAACTTTTATTTTTTGCTCATCGGTCAATTCTGTATTATGCATATTTCAAATTTTATGGAGTGAGATAGTAGTATAATTGAACTGAATATGATAGTTTCATTAAGTATATTGAAGTAAAAGTCATATAATAAAGGTTTTAATCAATGTTTAACAAAATTTCTAAAACAAAACAATAATATATTAAGAATTAATTAATTACTTTATATAACTATATTTACTTATCATGACACTGTCACTTAAATTCTAGGGATGAAATTCTTTTTCTAAAGCATCTTTTAACATATCTACATGCTTTTGGCGATCATTTCTAATAGTTTTCCATAATTCTACTAACTCAGGTTTATTAGCACTTTCTGCATCATGAATATATTTATCAATATGATCATATAAAAAATCAGCATCTTTTCCTAGAGCAGACATTATATCATAAGTTGAATTATCTATTCCAGTTTTTTCACTCATATTAATTTTGTATATACTTTAAAATATAAAATAATTATATAGAAATATCAAACTTAATTTCAATTATATAATTAATTATTTATAAAGATCATCGTCATAACATAGAGTTTAAAGAATTTATGAAAAAATAAAATTATATTGTATCTACAAATAGATGATATTAATAGTATTAGCAATTTAACAATAATTGTTCATTTATTTGTTCATGATAGGAATGAATAATTTTTTAATATTTCATGAATATTTACTTCTAAACAAATAATTTATCTAGATTAAAAAGATGCTTATTATAGGATTTAATTCAAATTCGTAATTATGTTCATTCTAAAAGGTATTATAACAAATTTTTAACTAATAAAATCTATAATTTTTAAAAATATTAATGTCCAATATTTTGTAATGAGAAAGATCTATTTTATCTTTCTGCTATCTAAAAATAGCAATAACAATAGGAGGAGAATAATAGAAACATATGAATAATAATAAATTTAATTCAAAAAATAATGCTGATAATGAGCAAATTATAGAGAGTGGTGACATTTTTTTCTTTTACCGTCCAAAAATTGAGACGGAAGAAGTAAAAGACATTGAAGATGTTCAACGATTTTATATGGTTATGAGTCAAGATATTAGCACCAGCAAAGATAATAAGAATAAGAATAAAGATAAAAATTATAGACTTTTTATGTTAGGCCGTAAGAAAATGCCTGAGATAGTAAAAGGAGAATCTACCTCAGAAGAAAGAAATTGGGCATTAAATATACTGTCTTCTTCTAATCCTGAAGAAATACATAATGAGCTTTTATCTGCAGAATATTCAACAAAAACAAAAGGAAAAAGAAGACTCGCTGCAGCACAGCCGGCTGGAGAAGGAAAATATTCAATTATTAAGCATGATGGTCATACTGAATTAGCTTATATTTTGGAGATACCAGAAGTTCCAGGTCCTACCCAAACAGAATTTGAGATAAAGAAAGAGGCAAGCTATATTGTATCTGTAAAGAATCCTGAAATAGTTATTCCTGGTTATGAAGTATTTTCTAAAAAAGATGGAGGAAGAAAACCCAATTATCCAAAACATATTAGAGACAAATTTGGAGAAAAGAGATGGATAAATGTAGATGATTCAGAGATAATCAATTATGAAAATACTCAACTTTTGCTAATTGGTGCTAGAAAAAGAAATGTAGAGGAAGAACTTGGTATAGAAATAGATGAAGAAAAAGAAAACAGAAATAGTGCAGATATATTTAAAGAGCTCAAGATAAGAAAGGAAGAAATTCCATTACAATCTTTTTTGAAAGGCAAATTTCCCAAAGAAGAGGAAATCCCAATGTCTAGTGGGATAAAAGAAATACCAAGTGAAAAGGCTCCTGGAGTAAAAGGAGGTCAGAAAGGTGGTAAGGTTGCTGCAACAAAATCTACATCCGCAGCTGCTATTGCCAAAATGCTTTCAGGAATAAGTCTTCCCATGGATAAAAAAGAGATAGTAAAATTTGCAAATAACAAGAAGAATCAATTAACAAAAGTAGAACAAGATACAGCTAATGAAATATTTGACATACTTAATGAATTACCTGAAAAGACATATCATAGAATAATTGATATTGAAAAAGAAATTGGAAAGTTAAGATAATAAAATGAATAGTGAAATATAATTTAAGATAAGAGGAAGAAAAAAAGTCATCATGTCATCAATTTCATCATCATCTTCTTCTTCACAATTTACATGTCAAATCTGTGGTCAAGGATTTGAACAGCAATCAAGATTAGAAAGACATCTAATTACATCACATCCTAAGCCAGCACCATCAGCAGCAGATGTTGAAAAAGCATTAGCTGGTATAAGATTTCCGAAATCTAAAGATGAAATAATTAGTTATATCTCTTCTAGGCAAAAAGAACTAAAAGTGAAAGAAGAAGAATTATTTGATCTAATAGAGAGTCTGCCAGACCGTACCTATAGAGATTCAGCTGAAGTAGCAATAGCAATAGGCGAGAAGAAGAGTGGAAAAAAGATTAGAAGTGCACAAGAAGTTGAATCTTCTGAGCCTCCAAGCAAGAAAGGAGGAAGAATGGCAGCAACATCATCAATGTCAGCTGCTACGTTAGCAAAAGCATTATCGGGAATAGATCTGCCACAATCTAAAGAAAAAATAAATAAATATGTTAACAAAAACATAGCCAAAATGAGCAATAACAAAGATATGCAATCCAAAATTTTAAAAATATTTGAGAGACTTCCTAAGAAAGATTACAAAGATACGGCGGATATAGAAAAAGAGATAAGTAAAATTTTATAAAATAATAGTAATAAATAAAAGAAAATAGAATTTTATGATGTATATATATTTTAAATAATTTTTTTACTTTTAATTGTTAGACTTTTAAAAAATATCTCCTGTTTCATTATCTTGTTTTACTTCATATGACTCGATCAGTTGCCCAAACTGTGCTGTCTGAGACTTTACCATTTCTAATATCAAAAACAGCATAATGCCATGGACATTTCAGATTATATCTATCTAATGTACCTTGTTCTAATGGCCCATTTTGATGAGAACAACTAGAATTTATTGCATATATTTGTCCATTTACCATAGCCAAAACTATTGATTTTCCTTTAACTTCTACTTTTGAGAGACTACCTTCTTGGAAATCTTTGAGGTTTGCAACTTTTGTAAAATTGTTTTGTTCTATATTGTTGTTAGAAGAAACCATAGTAATTTCATTCCTTTTGTCCTTTTGGTCTGCTATGCTCATCTAATTTAATTTCTCTTTTTAATTTTGCATCTTTACTTTCTTTTTCTGCTCTTTCTCCTTTGGGTCTATTGTATTTGTCAAATTTTGCTTCTCTTTCTCTCATCTCTTCTTTTCTTATTTTTTCTCCTTTTGGAACTCTTTGTTGACTTGGTATGCTACCACTG
>DATFBJ010000266.1:0-2349 GCA_035253885.1 Nitrososphaeraceae archaeon | reverse complement strand
TTGAAAAAAAATTATACTATTACAATTAATTGTAAGGATATTATTTAATATTTTTTTTTTTCTTGAACTAAACATGCCATCAACTTTTTATCATCAACTTTTTATTAATTTTCTTATCTGAATGTCACATTATAGTATTTAAGTAATTTTAAATAACGGTAATACAGAGTCTAATTGAAAAATAATGGAATATTTAGCAATGCTTCCTGGCCCTACTAACGTTCCAAATCGTGTTATGAATGCTATGCTTGCTCCTATCATAAACCATCGTAGTGAAGATTTTAGAATTTTATATAAGAGAATTATTGAAAAAACTCAAAAAGTTTTTGAAACAAATGGTGATATTATTTTATTGACTACTTCAGGTACTGGTGCTGTCGAAGCTTCAGTAGTTAATTTGATTAAAAAGGGCGATAAAGCAATTATTCCTGTCAACGGAGAATTTAGTACCAGACTGGCTGATTTGATCGATAGTTGGGGCGGTACTGCAATAAGAATTACTGCTCCTTTTGGAGAGAATCCTCCAATGGAAAAAATAGAGGAAGCATTTGAAGCTAATAAAGAAATTAAAGCTTTGTATGCAGTTTATAATGAAACTTCTACAGGAACTACAATCAGATATATGGATAAATTAGGTAATCTTTGTGGCAAATATGGTTCATTCTATATAGCAGATGCTGTTTCTATCTTAGGAGGAGATGAACTTCCAGTAGATAAATGGAATATAGATATTTGTATTACAGCTTCGCAAAAGGCTCTAGCTGCTCCACCAGGTGTTTCTCCGATATCAATAAATGAAAGAACAAAAAAATATATGCAATCAAATGTCTCACCTATATTATATTTAAATTTAAATAGATATTTCAAATATTATTTGGAACATACTGAAACACCATTTACTCCTGCACTACCTTTGTATTATGCATTTGATGAAGCGCTAAATCTTGTACTAGAAGAAGGAATGAATAAAAGAATAGAAAGACACAGAATATGTGCGGATGCATTTTATTCTAGTTTGAGTACATTGGGCTTGACTCCTTTTGCTAAAGAAGATGCCAGGAGCAATGTTATTATTGCATTGAACTATCGTGACGGAATGGATGACAAGAAATTTAGAACTTTATTATCCGAAGAATTCAAAGTTCTAATAGCAGGTGGATTTGGTAATCTAAAGGGGAAAGTATTCAGAATAGGTAGTATGGGTGAAGTAGGACAATATCATGTAATGAGAACTATCTCATCTATTTATTCAGTAATGAAAATGCTAGGAATAGATGCAAACGAAAAAGCGTTATCCGTTGCAGAAGAAAAGTTACAAAATCTATAATTTTTAATTCATTAAATCATTTTATTGTTTTGTCAAACTTAATATAAGGTAAATAAATAGCGATTTTTATGCCTTTTGATAAAGGATCCTTAATATTATTAGATTATACTGCTAGAATCAAAGATAACGGTGAAATTTTTGAAACAACTATTGAGGAAGATGCAAAAAAATCCAATCTATATGATCCAACGAGAAAGTATGAACCAAGACTTATTTCAGTAGGTGAAGGTTGGGTATTGAAGGGTTTAGATGAATCTCTTGTTGAAACTAATGTAGGTGATAGACGTTCAATCGAAATTTCTCCAGACAAAGGATTTGGTGAAAGGGATACTAGTAAAGTTAGAATGATTCCACAGAGAAAATTAGGTGAAAAAGCAAATGAAATAAAAGTTGGTGATGTAGTAGAATTAGATGACCGAACAGGTGTAATTAGATATATAGGCTCTGGCCGGGTCCAGATCGATTATAATCATAGACTTGCGAGTAGAACACTAGTTTATGATGTAAATATTGTTAAAAAAATTGAATCAAATGATGATAAAATTAAATACTTGATAAAACGAAGACTTCCAATAGAAGATGAAAAGATCAAATTTGAATATAAAGATGATGAAGTAGTAATAGAATTATCAGAAGACATTACCTTATTAGATGGATTACAAATAATTAAAAAGGCAGTCACTTCTGATATTTTCAAATTTGTAGATAATCTAAACAAAATAACTTTTAAAGAAGTATATTTGTCACAAAAAGGGAAAGATTCTACTACCACATCTACCTCTGAAACTGAAGCAGAGGCAACATCAACAACAGCAGGCACAGCATCTACCTCTGAAACTATATTATCTAAAACTTCTCCCAGGTCAGCTACTTCTCCAAGATCTCAAAAGGCAACATCGATATCTGAAAAAAATAAATAAAATTTTTTTAATGTTTATTTTTTTTGATAATATTATCATTTATTAAATTTTATTATTTACCTTCATTTGGTTAATAAAATAAAAATAATTTTTATAGAATAG
>DATFBJ010000265.1:0-2701 GCA_035253885.1 Nitrososphaeraceae archaeon | reverse complement strand
TAATTATATTTATTTTATTTTATTATAATTGTGCTTATTCTTATAGTTACTATATATAATTTTTTTAATCAAATTTAATGGCAGTTAGTTTGTAATTAAATTATGTATTGATGTTATTTTATAACTTGTCACCAATCTGTTATCTTTTCTTTTCTACCATCTGCATATTCAACCTTTATTTGTTCTTTTATAGTATCTACATCTACATGCTCAGTTTCTACTACTCTTCTCTTACTTATCACAATTTCCCCAACTTTTACCATTTTCTTTGATACAGTAACTTCTTCTGCATATAAGGGAATCAATGTTTCATATTTGTTGTTATTTGTTAAGTCTTTACTATTATTACCTTGAGATAATTGTACATTTTTATTTTCTGTTTGTTGACTATCAAAAAGAGGAACCTTTTCACCCATTAATTGAGGTTCTTCTATTTTTTGTTTTTCTATCTCTTTATTGGTAATTTCATTTTGGTTATTATCATTCTCTTTTTTGTTTACTTCGTTATCTTCATCATTATTACTACTGCTATCAGAATGAACTAAATCAGTTATCTTTTCTTTAATTTGAGAAAGAATCCCATGTTTAGAATAAACATCAATTTCTTTATCATTTACATATAATTTTTCATATCTAATAGGTATTTTTACCTCATCTTTTTCTTCCCATCTTTTTTCAATGCTTATATCTTCTGATAATATCTTTTTAGAAAATGTATACTTTTCTCCAACTACAGGAATAACAAATTCTTCCTTTGATTGTTGTTCTTGTTGTTCTTTAGATTGGGAATTTGATTCTGTTATTTTTCTTTTAAAAGAATTGATATCTTGTTCTTCTGTTTTTACTACTTTATCAATAATATTACTTGCATTCTCCTTAACTGATTCTAATACTTCTCCCACCTTGGCTTTTAAAGACTCTTTATTTTCTAACACAGACGATTGGATCACTACTGTAAGTTGTTCTGATTGTGATGGGGAAATCACTAAGGGATTTTTATTTGCTGGAAGATTTTCTGCCTTATCTTTATTATTTTCTTGTTCGATAAGAGAATCATCATTATTGTTATTGTTATTTTTTTCTGGACCAGGTGATTTCATTCTAATATTATTTATGCTAAATATAATTTAAGTAGATTATAGGTCATATTAAGTAATTATCATTGAATTTAATAATCATTAAAACTTGTTGGAGCCAACTATTATATTGTTTATAGTAATGTTATAACTATGGAGTCAAGATCTGATGATTCCATAAATTCTGATCAAAATGATTCTAGTGAAATAGAAACAGAAACTACTAGAACTATTAATGATGATTCATTAAGCAATGCAAAAGAAAAAGAAGAAGTTATTCCTTTAATGGCAGAAGAATTAGATGTTATCAAGACAGAACTCGTAGATGAAGCAATTATTACAAAAGAACCAATTAAAGAAAGCAAAACAGAGCAAATTCCTCTTATGCATGAAGAACTAGTAATAGAAAGAAGACCAGTTATTGATAATTTGCAATCATTGCCATCTAATAATGATTTTTCAACAGTAGATGAGAATGAAGAATTTAAACTTGTAGAAACTAACACACAGATAAAAATTCCTATAAAAAGAGAAGAATTAGAAGTTACAAAAAAGCCATATATTATAGAGGAATTAGTAGTTAAGAAAAAAGCAGTAACGAAAACACAAACTATAACTGAAGAAATTATAACAGAAAGAGTAGTTAATCCCCAAGTTTAAATTAATTAGAATGATATAAATGACAATTATATAAAAATTATGCTTAGAAAAATGGACACATTAGCAATTTAGATAATGATTGTATATGAAAGACAATAAGAACCAATGGTCTTTAGTTATATTGCTTATAATATGCATGATATGTAAAGTTGTTTATTATAATATGGATTCTAAATAGCTTTATTTTTCAAGAAATACAATACAAAAGATACATCTATTACTACATATATTGGCTCTGATAAAAATTGGTTAGATTATATCAGAATATACATAAACCAAATATACAATTTAACTTTTATCTACTTCGTAAAAGATCAAAAGACATGTCAGAATTTAATGATATAATAAAAAGAAGGAGAATGGTAAGGCAATATATACAAGATAAGCCTATTCCTCAAGTAATTGTTGATAAATTAATTGCTAATGCTCATAGAGCACCCAGTGCAGGTCATACTCAGGTTCAAGAATTTATAATAGTACAAGATCCTTTGCTAAAGAAAAAGTTATGTGAAGCTGCTTTAAACCAAGAGCAAGTATATGATGCACCTCTTTTAATTGTTGTTTGTGCAAATACTTCTAGGTCTGTTGGCCGATATGGAAAAAGAGGAAGAGAATTTTATAGTATAATAGATGGTGCTTTTGCTTCTATGCTTATTTTACTTACTGCAGTAAATGAAGGAATCGGTGCTTGCTTTGTTGGTGCATTTCTAGATGACAAAGTTTCAGAAATACTTGAATTACCCAAATATGTAAAACCAATAGGAATAATTGCATTAGGATTTCCTGCAGAGGAGCCTAGTAAATTAAAAAGAATCAATATTTCAAAGTTAGTCCATTATGAAAAATATTCAAATCAAAAACAGAAATAATAAGGAGTTATTGTAAATAAATATATCCTAAATAATATTTTTTTAAATTAGTTCTATAATACACAATTAACAAATCTGTTCTACTATCTTTTTCAG
>DATFBJ010000264.1:0-2414 GCA_035253885.1 Nitrososphaeraceae archaeon | reverse complement strand
ATTCATATGCTGATGAAGTTCATGTTCAGAGTCAAATGATTTGTCACACTCTTCACACTTATTGGCTTTAGTGGTTTCTGATGACATTAAAGTAATAATACATATTCATTCATTTATCAATTTCTAATTTTTTTCCGATGAGTGATTCTTTCAGATATCTTGATTTAAAATTCAAAATCTTGTGTAGTTGCTTTTACCATACCAAAACTAAACCTTTAGTCATTTTAGAATAACATTCTTCATAGAAGGTTGAATCCATTTCTGCAGTATTAAAAAATTGAGTAATATAGAAGTCTTTTTTTGGTTTTTTATTTGGATAAAAAAACCATTTAATTATTCTCCTTTTTCTCGATTGTCTTTTATATTAATTTAGTTTATTACACATTATTAACATGCTAGGCGATTTATTTTATGAAGCAATAGGAAAAATCACATCTAAAAGAGTATTAGATTTGGATGGACCTAAAATAGAAAGTTCCTATTTTTTAGAAGGAATAATGAGAGGGGAAATTGAAGTAGTAGAAATAGGAACGTTTACAAGTATTCCAATCTCAGATAGTATTTTCTCTGTAGAAGGAAAGGATATTGTAACTGTTAAAGAAAATGGTAATGAAACGGCCATTGTCAAAACACAAAGTATTAGTAAACTTGTTAAAGATTCATCAAAAGTAGTGTATGGTTCTAATTTCTATCATTCTTCAACTACAGGAAAATTATCATTCTTGAATAACCTAGTAGGAGTTCATGAAGCATCAGTAGACAATGATGGTAATATTATGTATAAAGTATGGGAATGGAAATAATCTCACCTCACTAATTCTAAACAGAATAATGTTTAGAAAACTTAATTTCTAAACTTTTAAATTTTATTCATTCACTAAATAGATTTGTATTGAAAATTCCATATCATTCCACCAAACTCGTAAATTAGTTCCTATAATTGGTAACAAAAGATTTCTTATTATATCAAAAACCTATTCAAATATTAGGTCATAGAGTTTTTAATATTTATACTATATACTGTGTACTTTTCCATCATTTATTGTTAATTCTCATTTTCTTCAGCTTCTACTACAATTCAATAATTTAGAGTAGATTCAACATATAGAATAATTTATTCAATAATATATTTATAATTGATATTATAGTAAATAATTAATAGTAATTGTTGTAATAAAATACTATTAACACTGACAATAAAAAACGAATATTGGTAGTTGATGATGAATTAGATATTTGTATAATGCTAAAGGTAGTTTTAGAAAATAATGGATTTTTAGTAGATTACTATTATAATCCTGTTTTGGCCAGTGATGAATTCAAACCTAACTTTTATGATTTAATAATACTAGATATACAAATGCCAGATATTAATGGGTTTCAATTATATAGAGAGATAAGAAGAAAAAAAGATAGTAAATCAAAAATATGTTTTCTGACAGCAAGTGAATCTCTATTTGATATTGCATACAAGTTTACTCCAGTATACACTTTTATTAGAAAGCCTATAGAAAATATAGAATTAATTAGAATAATTAATGATTTATTAAATAACTAATAAGAGCAAATTGGCTCTGTTCAGATAAGCAATAAAAGCTATAGCTGATAATGTTCTAATATACTATGAAAATTAAATTTGAAAGAAATAAAGAACATCTTCTTCTTTTATTGTACTGTATTCTCTTTTTATCTATACTTTCTTGGTTTAAGTTTACGTAATACATCTAAAGCGTTAATTATATTTAGAGATGAAAAGAGAGAAGTTATGTTTCTGTTTGGAATTGGATTCAAAGATTTGGATCATGTCAGATCTATAAAAGAAAAAGAGTGTCTGCCTTTATCATAGACGAAACAGTTATTAAAATTGGTAACCAGCATTTTTGGTTATGGTTTTGTATTGAACCAATCAACCGATCTGTGCTTGGAGTCTATATCTCAGAGGAGAGAAACATATGCTTGTTGCTGAAAAAAATTTATTAGATCTCTTGTATCAATATATGGAAAAAACATACTGGTCTATACTGATGGTGGTACGTAGTATGATGAAGCATGTAACATAATTGGATTAAAACACTATTTACACTCACCATTAGAGAAAAGTCTAATGGAAAGAGTCAATCAGTATTTGAAAGACAGAATAGAGAGTTTTGATGATTATTATCCATGTATGCAAATTGAATGCAATCTATTACATGTACATAACTGGATACAATTCTTCTTTGTATCTATGTATAATGATACAATAGCAAATAATAATTTTGGATTAAAGGAGGTGAATATTATCTTAAATTAACAGAGCATTTATATTATAGTAAAAAGTTTTAAAGAAGATTTATACATTAACCTAAAATAGATAAAATACATTAATTGCCTAGATATTTCCGTCAGTTAAAAGAATTAAAATATTTATTAAT
>DATFBJ010000263.1:0-3013 GCA_035253885.1 Nitrososphaeraceae archaeon | reverse complement strand
CAGTTTTTTTCTAATCAAAATGCATCTAGCTATGATCGAATAGTAAAATATACTACTTTTGGAAGAGATTCATTATGGAAACAAAATATTGCTAACCATATAACTCCAGCTCATAAATATATACTAGATATTGCATGTGGTACAGGAATTTTTTCATCATTTATTTCTAATATATCATATAAAGATCTTATTGGAGTTGATTTAACATACAGTTATATATATAATGCTAAAACAAAAAGGAAATATTCACTTTTGGCTAATGCGATAGCAGAGTTTTTGCCATTTAAATCAGAAAGTTTTGATTGTATAGTCTCTTGTTATTTGGCTAAATATGCAAAAATTTCTCTTATGGTTGATGAAATATGGCGTATACTTAAAAAAGATGGATTAGTTATTTTTGGTGATTTTGTATATCCATCGAATAAAATAATGAGAATTCTATGGAATTCATATTTTCATATTCTAAAATTAGCTGGACAAATTATTAAATCTTGGAAATATGTTTTTTATAATTTAGATGTGGTAATAAGAAATAGCACATGGACTCAAGATCTTAAAATGGCACTAGAGAAGAAAGGATTTCAATCTCTAGATATTAAATATTATACAGGTGGAACTGCTGCAATAGTATCTGCTTTTAAAATATGACAGATCATAACTTTAGGTCCATTCGCATAAATGAATGGTTTGTTCCACGATTTGGACCACTGAAATTCAGGGCTTTCATTGGAATGTTATTTCTTCCATATACTGGAATGTGTATCTCTTTCACAATAATCGGTTCAATGCTTTCAGAATACATAGTATGGGATAGAGTTCTATCCATCTTTATAATTTATTTTTTGGCTCTTGGAGTTTCAGCACATGCTGCAGATAACTTGGGTTCAAAAAAAATTAAACCTTGGGGTAACTTTTTTACTACCTTTGAATTAAAGTTGATGGTAATAGGAGGACTTTCTGTGTCCTATGTAATAGGCATTTATTATATTATTATGTTTACTCCTTTATTATTAATTATTGCAATTATCGAAGGATTTTTTTTATTTGCCTATAATTTTGAATTATTTAATGGATTATTTCATAATAATTTTTGGTTTGCAGTATCGTGGGGCAGTCTGCCTTTATTAGCAGGATTTGTTATTCAAACAAATTCCATTTCCATATTATCATTATTTTCATCTATTATTGCATTCCTGGTTGCATATTCAGAAATAAGAATTTCTCGAATATATAAAGAACTCAAAAGGAGATCACAAGATAATATTGATCATAATATAAAGAAATTAGAACTTTACCTTAAAATTCTTAGTTTAACAACTATATCCTTTGCAGTAATATTAACTATTTATAAATATTTTACGCAATAATATAATATATTTTAGGTTACAACTAATCAATAAATATCTATGTTAATTATCAATGTTAGGTCTAATTCTACTATTCTAAAAGATATTTTAAAACTTGAGAAGATGAGCAATATCAAATTAAATTCTTTTGAAAAAATTCTTTTGATTAATACTGGAACAACAGAACAAATATTACAGATTCTCTTTAATTCATTAACGAAAGTAATAATTTTACAACAAACTGAAAAAAATGATATTATAACTAGAAAAATCAATATAATATCTAATGATAGAAAAAAAATTCTAGTCTCTGCAAACTCTATTATTTATATAAAAAATCTTCCAAATAAAATAATAGATGAAATAAGAAAAGGTAAAAAAGGTATAGGTATGATTTTACTGGAAAATAAATTAGAAACTTATAAAAGAATTATAGAAATTGGTTATAACTCAAATAATTCTTTTATTTTCAGGAAATATGTACTACTATCAAGAAATCATATTATAGGTAAGATAGTTGAAAATTTTTCAATAGGAGCATATAGATATAATTGAGATATATCAATATAAATTATTAAAAACTAATTTAAAGAGATTTTACTAATTATTTATTTTTCAACTAATATGAGATTATTATTAAATTCAAATGCAAGACTCTTTTGTTTCAAATTAATTCTTATATTATTTGCAAATTCTATCATTTTTTCTTTGTTTACCCTATTAGTATGTATTTCTACTCTTATGTATTTAGTTGGTTCAAATTTTCCTTCAAAATAACCATCAAATTCAAAAATTGACAATGCTCCATATTTTAAAGTTATATCTTTTATTATGTCATTATAACCTTCAACTCTAGGTAAATAGAATTTTATGGAGTCCTTAAAAGTCTTTATTTTATAATTTTTTTCATTTTTAGTATAATTTCTTGTTTGGGAATGAAAGGTATTCATTTAAGATGTCATTACTAATCTAATTTAATATTTTATTTTATCTATTATATATAATACAATTTTTGAATAAGTATATTTTTAGATATTCATAAAAAGAGGACTTAAATATTCAATTTATAATTATTTATTTATATTGATAGATGAATCTTCAAAAAAGGATACTGTAACTTATCATAAAAATGATGAAAATAAAACCAAAGAAGTAATAGAGTCAAATGAAATAGATCCACTAGAAGAATTGAGTATTAGAATTAATACATTAGTAGAATTATTGTCTGATAAAGGTATTATAAATAAAAAGGGATATATAAATAACGTTATGATGCGTATTCATGAATCATCTAAGGCAAAATCTTTTGATGAGTTAGAAGAAATATAATATAAATCTATGTTAATTATTATACTTGAATTACCAATATTAAGATATAATTTTTAATATTATTATTTATGTTAGTTTCAGATATTGATAAGTGTTTTTTAATATAAAAATTATTTTCTATTTGTTAATTGACAATAATAATTTCAATGATGTCTTGAATCATAAAAGAATTATAGATATTATAACTATTAAAATTAATTTCAACTATTGTATTGAAGCTTCACAATATAAAAAAACTCCTCCGTATGTTTTCATAGGATCTAACGGTCCTATGTTTTCATCTTAAAAAAGATTAAAAAAATATTAATTCATTTGCTAAAGCATTCTCTTTGTACGGT
>DATFBJ010000262.1:0-4129 GCA_035253885.1 Nitrososphaeraceae archaeon | reverse complement strand
TTAAGTATAGTACCCAAAGACTCTTCTCCTTTAAAAGAAATATTTTCTTTTTTGGTATGAATGAAATTGAGATTTCTGACTTAAATTGCTTACCGATTTCAAGTAATTTCCTTGAAGAGATGGAAAAATAATCACCATGTTGATCAGCAATAATAGAAAATGCTCTTTTAGTTTTTTTTTCCATCCTTCTATTAAATCAATAAGTTTAATTTTTTCGTTGACTTGAGGAAGAGGTTTAAAAAAAGATTTCATCTATCTTGATTTGAAAAAATATATGTTTAGGATTTTGTCGTAAGTTATATAATATATCAAATCCACCAATAGTTCCAATATGATTCTTTTTGTCCTTAACCACAATGGAATCTATTGTTGACTCCAAATATTCAGTATACATTTCTGTAATATCCAAATCTCTACTTTTGTCAATATACATACATGGTATATCAAATACTGTTTTAGGAAATAATTCTTCTAAGATTAGTTCAAAAGTTTCCGATCTAAAATAATGCCTACACCTATCATACTATAAGAATTTGTTATTTATGTAATATGAGATCTTGAACAAATTTGAAATTTTTCATCCATTATCTCTAATAACTGGAATCATGTCATTATAGGATCTCTATCCCTTTGAAAACTATGAACTTTTCCATTATGATCTCTTACAATATCTGACATTATTATTTGATATTTTTTTATAGGTTTTGATATTTCAGTAGTGAATTCAAAAAGAGTTGCTATTTCTATTTTTGTTACTTGAATTGTAAGTCTATTTTTATAGTAGGTATGTTATTCTTTCTTTTATCATAAATTATCTCTAATTTTTTTATAATTTATTAAGAATAATATATTACTAGAATTTAAACAAGTAATCTAGTATGCCATAACCATCACCTCTATTAGTTGTACTCATAGGCTATGGCTTTATACCTATTATGAATAAGAAGCAATATAAGTAATAATAATAATACTTTATTTTTTGATTCTTTAGGTTGAATAATATATAGATATACTTACTTTTTTATAGTAAATTTGAAATCTTTGGTTATTGTATATATGTTCAATATGAGTTCATCAGAAGAAGAAAAGAAAAATTATAAAGGAAAAGATCCAATGTCACCCGAAGAGATTACATCTCATGAACCTACTGCAGTAAAACGAGATCCACATGATCAAGTAATTGCTAAAGGAGGAAAGACTGGAACTGATACAGAAGAAGCAAAAGAAAAATACAGAAAAGAAGGTATGACAAAAGTATAATAAAATTTTTTTTTTGACATAATTAATTATAAACAAATGTATTAAATCAAACAATAGTAAAAAGAGTATTTATAACAAAATATCAATAGGAGTAATCTCTTACTTTTACATTCAATTACTTCTTTGTTGTTAGAAAATTATTTGACTTTTAGTAATAAAGTTATTGAATTTCTGTTTTACTTACCTATTAGAGCATTGTACACTAAACAATATTAATTTACTTCATTGTATGAAATGAAATATTAGATTTTTCTATTCTTCCTATACGTCTACATAACATCTTAAATGAATCTAATGCATCTATTTCAATTATTCCTGGTAGATGTTGGATACCCTGAATATAGTTGTTCAAAATATATAGATCCTTTAATCTTACTTCTATTTTGATGTCGCTTTCTTCTTTCAGGTCATCTGATGATGATTTGTTTATCACCTGTACAAGACCTGCCATTTGTTTTTCAATATCTTGATTTAGAGGATATCTTCCAGAGTGAATTGAATCTTCGATCATTTTACAAAGTTCAGAAATTTTCATCCATATGTCTAGTAAATCACTAACTTATTTTATTGTATGTATTGAGATGATTTTAGTACTTGGTATTATGATATGCTCTTATTATTGAATTCACAATTATTGATGACTTCTAAAATCGATTTATTAATTCTAGTATTGTACTAGAGAAATAGGCTATAATTTTCTTATAAAACCTTAATAACAAATTAGAAATCTTATTAACTGTGAACAAAATTCTCAAACTATCAATAATACCATTTAGTTTGATAATTTCATTTTTCATTTCTACTAATTTTATCTCTACCATTTATGCTCAGATATTTGAATTCAACGCAGAAGATTATTTTGGTACAGAAGAAAAAGATGCAACAACAGCAAATTCTAATGATGTTTCTAGTACACCAAATTCAGAGGATACTGATAAAGAGACTTGTATTAATAACCAAATTGAATCTGTTTTATCATCTAATAGTGATATGAATTCTGATTCTTATTCTTCAGATTTCCATTTTATAAAAAAATTTGATAAAAATGGAAATCTTATTGATAGTTGGGGAACTGTAGGATCTGGAGATGGTCAATTTCTACATGCTCATGGAATAACTATTGATTCAAAAGATAATGTGTATGTTAGTGATGCAGAAAATTGCAATATCCAGAAATTTGATAAAGATGGAAATTTTATTACCAAATGGGGTACAAAAGGAAAAGGTCCAAGTAAATTTTTGCAGCCAGAAAGTATGGCTGTAGATTCTCTAGAGAATATTTATGTTGCTGAATATTCTGGGAAAAATATTCAAAAATTTGACAGTAATGGTGACTTTGTAACAATGTGGGGAAAAGAAGGTGAAAAGAAAGGCGAATTTAAAAAACCATGGGGTATTGCAGTAGATTCACAAGATAATGTTTATGTTAGTGATCAAGTACTTCCTAGGGTACAAAAATTTGACAGTAATGGTAACTTTATAGATATGTGGGGAAAATATGGTTCAAAGAAAGGTCAATTTGTACATCAACATGATATAACAGTAGATTCAAAAAATTATGTGTATGTTACTGATGGTAGAGAAAATTCGAGAGTATCAGTTTTTGATAGTAATGGTAAGTTTATAAAACATTGGGGAAGTGAAGGTTCAAAGAAGGGTCAATTTATTGAAGACCATGGTATTGTTGTTGATTCAGAGGGTAATGTCTATGTAGTAGATACAAGAAATGTACGAGTTCAAAAATTTGATAGCAATGGTGACTTTGTAACAATGTGGGGTTCTCTTGGATGTAAAGATGATCAATTTCTAATTCCCCATGATATAGCAATAGACTCTGAAGAGAATATTTACGTTACAGATAGTGGAAAATCACACTTTAGAGCCAACTATGATTGTAATCAGAAAAACTTGAATGATTAAAACAATTACAATCAATATTATAAAAATATATGTTTAATTTTATTAGCAAAAGCATTTTTTACATATTCTCCGGTTTTTTGATAGATCAAAGAAATAATTGATACATCATAGTACATGTGATTAATTGAGGAAATTATGGAAAATAATTTTTAATAATATGCAGGATTATCTCTTAAATCTCCTTTTACAGTAAGTATTTTTTATTGCATCATAAATTCCGATAGAATCATAAGACCAGGTTTTAGAATCAGAATTTCTTATCATATTATTTGTTCAATTATTACAAAAATAGATTTTTTATCCTTCATTCTCCATTGTATCATAAATTAAACATGAATTCATACATTCGCTAAACTTTTCAATATGTTCTTTTTCTATTGAATCTATATTTGCATCTGTTGTGCTATTATATTTTAAATTAAAGCCAATAGTATGAGCAATAGTCATATTATTAGATCTAAGAGGAATAAATGAACTGTTAACAAACTCTAATTCGCAATTAATAGTTGGACACATTTTTTGAACATTTTCCCCCTCTATCTCTAACTCTGAGATTATAGGATCTTTATTTACATTTATTAATTCAAGGACAAAGTCTGAATTACCAAAAACAGGATTTATTGTTATTGTAAAAAAATTCCTAAAATGATAATTCCAAAATATAAGTTAACTTTCATTGATAAAAAATTTAAATTTGAATTTAATAAATTTATTCCTTCAAATATCCTTAATCTTTGTAATGGAAAAAGTTTTTTGATATGATTATATTTCATAAAATGCAATTAATAATTACATTTGCATATGTTATGTGAAAAAATTAAAATAGATTAATGATATTTAATATTTATAATTAATTGCTAGTACGATACAGGATAACATAATTTATTATACCAAGTATCTTCCAAAAATAAGTGCAATAATATTGGCTATTATGGCTATTACATTCGCA
>DATFBJ010000261.1:0-3194 GCA_035253885.1 Nitrososphaeraceae archaeon | reverse complement strand
TCTTTATACAAAGAAAGATATCACATCTTTGCAAGAGATTCTTTTACATTAAAAAATTTGTTTAAAATATTTTATTTCTAATACCTAAAATTATTTTTTGTTTCATCGTTTTTTTATTATAATTTTTGCTAGTTATAACATACTCTGATTTTTAACTTCCTTTGTCATTGAGTGTTGAATTTCATTTTTATAATAACATTCATTAGAGGAATGAGGAATTATGGTCACACTTGCCAAGTTAGGAAACTTTGAACGTATAACCATTTCAATGTCAATTAGCAACAAATTGACATCTCCAAATCTCTTCCTTCCATCTATTTCAACATGAACTTCTGCATGCATTACCATACCCGTAGGTCTTATCAATACAGATTTTACATTTATTATTTCATCGTTAAATCTTTCGATTATCATCTTTTTTAGTTTATCAGACAAGTTTGAATCTACACATGAATCTACCAATATAAAAGAAGATTTTTTCAATGACATGTAGGATACTGAGAAAATATAAACAGCAATTATCATACCTCCAATAGCATCCATTTGTAAAAATCCAAATTGTGTAGCAATAACTACACTAACAAAACCAATTATGGATGCAGAACCATCCTTTATAGAATTCTTTGCATCTGTCTTGAGTGATAAAAGATCATACTTGTTAGCTATATTTCTCATCTGGAATGCTCTATGCAATGATATTACTCCAGCAGCAGCCAAAACTACCATGGTTACAAGAGGCTGTTTAATTTCATGAGGATGTACGAATGCTTGGTATGAATTATAAAATATAATTGAACCAATTATTATCATACCTATAGCAGCCATTAAAGCTGCAAAACTTTCTACTTTGTGGTATCCATACTGGAATTTCTTATTTGGAGGTCTATGAGCAATTCTTAATCCAAGTAATACTATAAAAGAAATTACCGCGTCAGAAAATGAATCTATACCATCCGCTATTGCAACAATGCTTCCACCCCAATAACCAACTACTAATTCTGTAATTCCTATACCAAGTAATGTTATTATAGAAATCTTTGCTATCTTTTGTCCTGCAATCAAACCTTCATTAACAATATTCTTGTGTAGTTGTTGATTATTATCTATAAAACGTGGTTTATTACTTTGTTTTAATTGTGCTTGTAATATCTTTTTTGAAGCTGTCAGACTACTTACAGTGCTTTGACTGTTTGTATCTACAGCGTAATGACTGTCCAACTATTGTATTGATAGAATTATAGATCTAATAATATATAAAGTATTATAGTGATTATTTTGAATTTATCTTAACTTTTTGATTTAATTATTTACATCATCAATATCTTTATTATTTATTAAAATTTAAAATATAATATATAAAAAACAGAGTGAGTAAATTGAAAGCTTTTTTAATTTAAAGATTCTTCTTAAATAGGCTTGTAAATAGATATATCTTTTCTTTTTATTTATGGCTGAGAATAAATTGGTCTTATTTCACAAGAAATAGAATATATTTTTTTATTGCTATATTTTAAATAAATTAATGAATAATATATCAAATTGTATACATGTAAGAAAGATATTATAATTATTTTTTATCTTCTTAGCAATATATGGATAATAATCATTAGAATGTGCGATTCTATCCTAGCCTGATTGTTAATTCTATTTTAAATAAATAAAAAATTAAATCAATGATTCATAAGTATTGAAATATATTGAAAAATAAATATTATTAGCATATGATTCATCCAAAATCAAATTTAAAAACTCTTTATTTAGATAAAAGAAGATCTCTAATATTTATTTTATTTACCGTTATTATAGGTTCTTCATTTTATTATAATGAAACTTTTGCACTGGATAAAATTGATAAAAAATCCTCTCTCAATAGTTCTCAGTTATTACAAATAACAAGTGAAAATAATAAAACATTAGAATCTGAACCTCTATTTTCTAATATTACTAATATTACAAACAATCCTACAGATTCTGTGTATGCTCAGATAGTGGCAGATGACAATAATATATATATGATATGGCAAGAATCTGTAACACAGAATCCACAAGAAAAGAATTATGATATTTTTTTTACAAAAAGTGAAGATAATGGAAATACATTTAGTAAACCAATAAATTTGAGTAACAATCCTGGCTTTTCAGAACATCCTCAGATCGCAGTATCTAAAAATGGGGTATTTATTGTCTGGGCAGACAACACCAATTCTAATAATACAGAGATAATGTTTACAAAAAGTGAAGATAAAGGTACAACATTTAGCAAAGTTATAAACCTAAGCAATAATTTACAAAATTCAAATAATCAAGAAATTTCGGCTTTTAACGAAAACGTATATGTGGTATGGCAAGACATTGACTCAACTACTACTAATTTCTATGGTAATGAAATAAATAAAGCAGAAAAAAAACCATTAACCAATATTATGTTTAAAGCCAGTTTGGATACTGGAAAAACATTTAAGGATTCAATAGAATTAGCAAATAATACTAATGATGCTTATCCCAAAGTCAATTCCTATAAAGAACATGTTTATGTTACTTGGAATAGTGAAAATAGTAATAGTAGCTCAGAAAATGATGATAATGATCAAAATAGCGGATTATTTTTTATAAAAAGTTCAGATAAGGGAAATAATTTTGAAAATAGTATTAGAATAGCTCATTATAACTTTGGAGAATCACAAATATCAGTTGATGAAAATAAAGTATTTATTGTCTGGGGAGGATTACATGCAAAAAATATCAATGACATATATTTTGTTCAAAGTGATGATAATGGTACTACTTTCACAGATCCATACATAATTTCAGAAAAAAGTATAGGCGCTGCTGAAAATAGAAATAATATAGACAAAATTAAGAGTCCTTCCAACGTCGAAATACCAACTAATACTCCTACATATGTAGTATGGCAAGATAAAATTTCACAAGAAAACCAAGATATTTTCATAACTACAAATATCAAAAATGATATGCAATATGACAAGATACTAAATTTAAGTAACAATAGTAGAATTTCTGAATGCCCTTCTATCGCTATCTCTAATAATCATATTTATATTGTATGGGAAGATATTACTCCAGGCAATCATGAAATATTATTTACTAGAGGAACAATTCCAGAAAACAATAGTTAGTTGAAGGGGGAGGAAGGAGAATATCTTACTTGATTATCCTAGAATAATCATTATTAT
>DATFBJ010000260.1:0-4370 GCA_035253885.1 Nitrososphaeraceae archaeon | reverse complement strand
TTATAATTGCTTATAATTTAGGATTTAGTTAAGAAATTACCTATAATCTACTACCACAAATCAGTCAAGATCAAAAGAACAGTAAAAAAGAATTGGCAAGTTTTTTCTTCTTCTTTTTACTTTGGAAATAAAATCAAATTAATAATAATAAAAATCTACAACTACTCTAGAATGAACGGTTTTTTTATCTTACAAAAGTATTAATGAATAAATACAGGAAAAAAATTATTTTCTGGCTCAAATCAAGAGGATTATAGGATATTAAAGGTCCATATGTCATTCTTCTTTTAATACCCATTTTTTCAATACCTATAGAGGATTTGGAAATTTATTTGTCAAATTACATATTTTAAAAAATAAATAAATAAGATATAACCACAGATAAATACATAATAAAACAATAGAGATCTTGTGGTACCTATGAAACTACTTAAATTAAAAGTAGAAATTGATCTAAATATTCCAGAAGATATTGTACAAAATGAGAAAAAGCTAGAAATGATTGAAGAGGGAATTCTAAAAAGCATATCAAAGGGACTATATGAAGAAGGTATATCTTTTCATATTAAAAAATTCAATTTTCATTAGTAATAGTATTATAAATAAAAAATTAATAAAACAAAAGAATAGAGAATAGAGCAAAAAAGTAGCAGAACAGTATTAAAGGAAATCGGTAAGTAAAGATAATGATAATACTACTACTACTACTATTAATTTAACTTCACTGTCACACTATTTATTTAAAAACTTATGAGATGATACTTTCACAATTGATAAATATTCCAATAATTAGGTAGATAGTGTATATCACACCTTTATCATAGGAAAACACAAAGTTGTCATAGTCTAAAATGATTATCAGGTCTGTAGACCCAGATCATATCAAGTTTAGACTATGACAATATCATAATAATAATTGTTATTTCTAAAATTTCTTAAATAATACTCCTTTCTATTGCTACTTTCAAATCTATTATTATTAATATTATATTATTACAGAGCTCATTTGTACAATATATGATAATGGATTCTATCATCATTAGACTTTCAGATATGTTTCCTTAAATTTTTATACAATATAATGTCCAACTTCTACAAAAATAGTAAATGAAATACATGGTTGTCATAGCCTCTAGGCATGTCAATTGTATGAATGACGTCAACTGCAATTGACCGGCTATGATAATAAATAATTAAAAGTGATTACATAAAATTTTATTAATATTTGAAGAAAAAAATATGAATAATTATCCTGAAATTATTAATTAATTAGTATATTTATTACATGAATCTGCCATATTAAAATTCCTGTAGATTTATTATCTTTCCAATTGAGGAGTTTATATCATTCGTATTTCAATAATTTTAAGGTTTAGAGTGATATATTTCTCCATAGCCATAATTGTAATATATTTATCGGGTTCTATAAGTGGAGGAATTTCTGAATTTCCTCCTTGAGCAAATGCATTTTCAAAATTACTATTTAGACATATAATCCCTGTTGTTAAAAGAATAATTATTGTTATAGCCAATAATATTAGATGTCTCATTAATAAAAATAATCTTGATATTAAATAACACTTCAATATACCAATAATAGTAATTTTTTTATTAAATATTTTTATATAAACAAAATTTAAAATAATAACAAATTGATGATAATAAATTATTATTTATAATATCAAAAACATCTAAAAACTGTATATCATTATTCACTTTTTCAGCATTTTCTCAGTCAGAAAAAGAAAAAGAAGAAGAAGGAATGAATGCGACTATATAAGATCATTAAATAAACTAATCAACCTATACAGAATACTACCCAAACTACTGCTAATGGAAGTGGAGACGCAATTCTAATTCAAAAAAAATGTTACGAATATAGGAGCTAATGTTACCGAAGGAGCAAATGATGTAGTTGGAAATATTGGTGAGGGATTACAATATCTAACAAAGTAATTCAACTTATCTTTTTATAATTTTTATTATATTTGATTGTAATAATTTGTTATTTATAGAGTTATTAATTAATAGATTTATTACTCTAACCAAGTAATTAAGTACAAAAATTAAAAATTTAACAATCTTTTATTATACTTCTCTTGTTATAAATACCTAAATCAAAAATACAGCAATTGAATTTCCTCTATGCAAAAATTAATGACAATTATTACATTACAACAAAATATTGGTACAAAACTACAATAAATAATAATACATGAAATTCATTCCATATAGCGTCGCTAAGATAACATTCTGTAAAGAGTAAAGTCTTCTTATCTAATGGTCGGAGGGGTTCCTATAAACTATTATAGATATTTTACAAACATTTACCTATTATTATCAGTTTACATGTGATAGTTATAATAAAAGTGATTTTTTCTTTATAATAATTATATTAATCTGTTAAATAATTTGTTTTTTTAATAGATAATTAATTTGATAAAAAATTGGGATGAAGAAGAAGCAGTCAAAGATGCAAAAACTTGGGAAACTGTAGAAGGCGGTGAAAGTGCAATGAACTACATCCTAAATAAATATATAGTAACTAGAGAAGATAAGAAAATTAATCCATCAAAGCAAACTGCGGAAGAAGTTTTAGATCTATTCACAAACACTTTATTATTTGATAAGGAATTTCATCAGTTTGCACTAGATAATTATAGAGTTTTAATCGAATATGATAAGAATGAGAATGTATTAGATATTGTCAAAATTAAAGATTATGAAGATTGAATAAATTAACATAAAAACAAAAAATATTCAGAAACAACAAACAGAGAAGAGATCCTGTGAATGACAACACATTTATCACCAACATGTATAATCTATTTATCTAATGATTTTAACTAATTAAAAAATAACTCCGAAAGTAATCTATCTTCTAACTATATTCTCCTGATATTAGTTGAGGCAGGTCTGGCTTTAATTAATTAGAAACTAACTTATTATAATTAGTATATAATTTATTGAATCTATTTTTTATACTCAGAAACAATAAACTCAATTGCCTCCTAAAGCCATAGTCTAATCTACTATTACTAGTATGTGGCCACTCATAACAGACAATGGGCTTTAAAATTTTTTAAATATTTTATTATTAAATGTTATATATGGGAAAGGAGAAGGAAAAACGACATTATAAATTTGCCATAGTCTCTCTACATGATTAATATCATCTATATTCATACTATGGTGATGTCTTATTAGCCGGCAGATATGTAGACTATGGCTTTATTATTCACTATTTTATCAACTAATTGTTTTCAATTTTTAAATAATATACTAGTAAGAATTTTTTAACTGCATTCTAACCAAAAAATGCAGATAGATATTTCCGAAAGCACCATCTCACCATAGTCCTCTACACATGTATGTTGGCAACAGTTTTTCTATCCATTGAAGACTATGGTTTCTCTTGTTTTTACATAATATAAAATAAAATCAAAGATTAGACAAGGTAGTTTGTTAAATCCCTGCGGCCTGTAGTTTTCTCAGGCTCTTCTACTACTTTAGCTATTCAAATAAAATAGATGATTAAAATGGTAACTAATGTAAAGCATTCTATATGCTTATATTATTAAATTAATTTTTAAAAAATCAAATATTACAACTTTATATTCTAGAAATCTCTATTCATATTCGTATTTCAGAACAACCAATACAAACAGGTTCATTTACGATAAACAGAGATCTATGGTTGTGGTATCATTCTTGATATAAGAAAGATGAATTGTAATATACTAAATCATGATAAACGATGGGTTATATGTGATGACATTTTTGTCAATTATACCTTATATTGTCGAGCATTGAGAGAAGACTAGTTTGATATCGAGGTATTAGATCACCAAGATAATCGATAACACATATGAAGGATCTATACAAGGTACGATTATAGAAAATTTGGAACCATGTACATGTACAGTGAACGAAACTAACTTTGGAAACCCGACAACCTTAAATGAACTCCTAGAGAATGATATTATTGAATCTAATTGCATTGGCGTTGGATTTAAAAATGTCGTACATTTAATTTTCAAAACACTAATACTATCTATTGTGAAATCTGCTTTGAATACGAAGATGAACAGAAATGATTGCAATACTATGACATTAACAACAGAAGAAGACAAGAAATGTACAGTCAAGAACTATATGCACTATGATGAATATTATTTATAATTTAAAATTAAAACTGATCAGATAGATGATAAATGAGTCAATGCATCTTCTTTGATCAATAAATTATCTCTAATTATTACATAGTTTAGGATGTAACACTATTACTAACCAAAGAATCCCATACACCTCTTCCATCAAACCTACTGCCATAGTCCTTTCTATTTACGGTTTGCTTCTTATATCGAGAT
>DATFBJ010000259.1:0-4860 GCA_035253885.1 Nitrososphaeraceae archaeon | reverse complement strand
AAAATTTTACTGTAATTTATATAATTCATAATAAATTAAATTTAAAGCTCTAAATAAAAGCTATACCAAATTCTCTTCTGTATTGATCATATTGATTTGTGGTTATCCTGGCGTCGGAAAAACAACATTAGCAAATGAGCTTGGACCTTTGATTAATGCTGTTATTTTGTCTACAGATAAGATTAGAAAGGAACTTATAGACACACCAAATTATGATGAGAAAGAAAAAAAGCTAATCTATGATGTTCTGTTATTAATAGCTAAATATCTTCATAATGCTGGAAAACATTGTATTCTTGACGCTACCTTTAACAATCAAAAAGCAATAGACGATATTAAAAAAGGATTAAACCTAACAGATGATCAATTTAAAATTGTTGAATGTGTTTGTCCTGAAGAATTAATAATTTCAAGAATACAAAATAGAAAGAGTGGTTATTCTGATGCAGATGTATCTATATATAAAATGATAAAAGAAAAATATGAAACAATAGAAGAAAAACATATAACAGTAGATACGAGTCATTCTTTGAAAAAGATTGTAGCAGAAGTTGCAAATAGAATAAAAAATGAGCCTTGAACAACTAAATATTATCAATCAATTAAAAAAGAATACTGCTTATTCTCATCCTGCTTATAATATTAAAGTATTAGAAACTCATATCTCTTGGATATTACTGACAGGACCATTTACATATAAAATAAAGAAAGATGTTAAATTTGGCAAAGTACTTGACTTTTCAAATCTTTTATTAAGAAAAAGATACTGTCAAAAAGAACTAATGCTAAACAAACTGCTTTGTGGCAATATGTATCAAAGTGTTGTTAAAGTTATACTTGAAAATAACGTGTTTAAATTTGCTGAATTAAACGAAAAAGGTGAACCATTTGAATATGCAGTAAAAATGATAGAAATTCCACAAAAGTTTAGAATGGATAATTTAGTTAAATCGGGACATGTTAATAAAAAAACAATCAAATCGTTAACAGATAATCTTATTAAATTTCATAATAGTTCCCCAACTAATAACAAAATCTCAAAATATGCCCTTCCAATGGTAATGAAAAAAAAACTCAATGAAAATTTTGAAACCATTTCTCAGATTGGGAAAATAGATCCAATAATAGAATACAAAATGAATTCATTTTTAGAAAAAAATAATGATTTATTTTTAAAACGTATCACAGAATCAAAAATTCGCGACATTCATGGTGATCTTTACCTGAAAAATATTTTTATTATTGATGATAAATTTTATTTGTATGACAGAATAGAATTTAATGATTCATTAAGATATGCAGATGTTACAGAAGATATAGCTCATCTTACAATGGATCTTGAATTTCATCAACGAATTGACTTGGCAAAATATTTGATTAACGATTATATCCAAAAAAGTAATGATGAGAACATAATAAAATTAGTTTATTTTATGATGTGTTTTAAAGCTTGTATTAGAGCAAAAGTGTCTTTTTTTCGGGCGCAAGAAGTAAACAATAAGAAGAAGAAAATAATTCATATAGAAGAAGCAAAAAAACATTTAAAATTTGCAAAAAAATATATAAAATTATTTTAAAAATTTTTACGTAATCAAGGTAAGTTTAGTTTTTATTAATGTCCTTGATAATTTCTATATTATAGTTTTCTTAATTAAAATAATATAACGAGATATCAATATCCTGTTAGTATAATAATAGAGCGTTATTAATATAAAAAATATCACACGACAAAAGTGAGAAATCTAAAAAAAATTATTACTATTATTATTTGAATTTTCGATTTTTTTACAAAATATTTTAATTGTTTAAATTTATCTTGAATTATAATATAGATAAATTTGTCAGAATTAGATCAATTTTACAATAATTCTTCTTTGAGTACTGACTTTTATGAATTAACTATGGCATCTGCCTATTTTTCTTCTAATCAAACTGATAAATTAGCTATATTTGAGATGTATGTAAGAAAGCTTCCAAAGAATAGAAACTATTTGGTCATTGCAGGATTGGAACATGTTATCAATTTTCTTTTAAATCTAAAATTTAAAAATGAACATATTGACTTTTTAAAAAATCATAATATATTTAAAGGATCAGAAGAAAAATTTTTTGACTACCTTTTAGATTTGAAGTTTACAGGAAATCTATGGGCAGTTCCGGAAGGATCTATAATTTTTGCAAATGAACCAATAATACGAATAGAAGCACCAATAATTGAGGCACAATTGGTTGAAACTTTTATTTTATCGGTGATAAATTTTCAAACCTTAATTGCATCAAAGGCATCACGAATAGTTAATGCTTCTTGTGGAACTCCTGTAGTAGAATTTGGTTTTAGAAGAGCACATGGACCACTAGCAGCATTATTAGCCAGTAGATCAAGTTATATTGCTGGATGTATCGGGACATCCAATACATTAGCATCCTATGAATTTGGAATTCCAAGCAATGGAACGATGGCTCATTCATTTATAATGAGCTTTGAAAATGAAGAAACAGCATTCAAAGAATTTATAAAAATATTTCCAGATGGATTTTTACTAATAGACACATATGATAGTATCAAAGCAGTAAAAAAGATAATTCAAAATAAAATAATATGTAAAGGATTAAGATTAGATAGTGGAGATCTTTTGCAATTAAGTAAGGATATACGAAAATTACTTGATGATGAAGGATATTATTCAACTAAGATTATGGCAAGTGGCGATTTAAATGAATATATAATAACTGATCTGAAAAATAAAAAAGCTCCAATAGATTTTTTTGGACTAGGAACAGAATTAACTACTTCAAGAGATGAGCCGGTTTTAAATGGTATTTATAAACTAGTAGCTATTAAACAATATTCTAAAACTAAAAACAAATATGAAATATTCTATAAAATGAAAACCTCAGTTAATAAAATTTCTTATCCTGGCCCTAAACAAGTATTTAGGTTTGAAAAATATAATTGTTTTATAAAAGACATAATTGCATTAGAAGATGAAAAAATAGATAATGCAACTCCACTTTTGCTTCAATATCTAAAAGATGGCAAATTAATACAAAAATTGCCACCTTTATTTGACATTAGAAAATATCATCAAAAACAAATAACATCACTGTCAGAAAGATTTAAAAAAATAAGCAATGAAGAAGTAGAGGAATATCCAGTTTTTTTAAGCATAAAACTAAAGAAGCTAATGAAGAAGTTACAAAATGAATCTACTTAAGTAGTAGGAATACTGATAATATAAATAGAAAATCCACCTTTATTATAAATAGTGAGAGATTTATGGATAATAATAACAGGTATGCTATTTTGGTAATAGATATGTTAAATGATTTTATTAATGGAAAATTACGATTAGAAGGAGTTGAAAAGATTGTACCAAATATTCGAAAGTTACTTGATATTGCTAGACAATGTAATATACCAATAATATATTGTAATGATTCGCATCTTCCAGAAGACCGAGAATTAAGAATATGGGGAAAACATGCAATGAAAGGAACTAGAGGAGCACAAATCATTAATGAACTAAAACCTCTGTCAAAGGATCATGTAATACCAAAGAATACCTATAGTGCATTTTTTAATACGAAATTAAAAGATTTGTTACAATCTCTTTATCAAGGACAAGGTGCAAATTCTCTTATAGTCACAGGTATTCATACTGATATTTGCGTTAAACATACTATATTTGATGCTTTTGTAAACGGTTATGATATAACAGTTGCAGAAGATGGAGTAAAGGCACTTCCATTAGTAGATAAAAGAACATTAAAATATATGAAAGAAAAATATGCTATTGAAGTTAAAAAAATCAAAGATATTATACATCAAACTTTACAATTTAAATCATATTAATGTCTATAAATAAAATTGTTTGGCAACATATTTATTTCTAGTATAAAAATATATAAAATATAGGAATTATATGTGTCCTCTTATTAAAGATATTTATACTTTATAATTTACAATATTTCTTTATAATATTTAACCTTAAAAAGATACAAAAAATTTATCTTACAACTAAAACAGGACAATGTGCAAAATTTAAAACTCCTGATGCTACACTTCCCAAAAATAATTTCTTGAAACCAGTTCTGCATCGAGTTCCTATGACTATCAGATCTATTTTTTCTCGTTCTGAATATTCAATTATTTCTTTAACAATCGATTCTTCTGCAATTACCACATCTGTTATAAATTCTAGATCAATTTTCTCTCTCACATCTTTAAACCATTTTTGTGCTTCCATATATGCAAATTGAAGAACTTGATTGTATGGAGAATTTGTTTCATTATCTTTTTTACTTATAAAGAAGTCATATCTTATTGAAGAAGGTACAATATGTAATGCTATTAGTTTAGAATTGAATCTTTTCACTATCTGAACAGCATATTCTAACGCTCTCATGGAGAATTCTGAACCATCTACTGGAACAAGTACATTTTTAAAATTGACATTGTTAGACAATATACAAATAATTAAAATTATTAATTAATATATTGTTATTTATTATATTCACAGAAAAAAATTTATTTATTTCTTTTATTAAATAATATATTACTGATAATAAGAATTTGTAACTAAAATAAATATTTTTCATTATTATTAACCTCTCCTTTTATATAACTAAATTTTTAGTAGTGCATAATTATATTATCTTATTTCTTGATTTTCCATAGCAAGAAGAAGAATTTGATTCAAAAGATTCTACATTTTTTATTATTTTTTAAAAAAGAATTTTAAATCATTATTTTAAAATATTAAACAATAATTACAATAAAGATATAATGATTGGATGTCTACTAATATATCATTATCTTAGAGATATTTTTTATTAGAAAGTTTATTAAGTAAATTTCCA
>DATFBJ010000258.1:0-2484 GCA_035253885.1 Nitrososphaeraceae archaeon | reverse complement strand
TTATTTTACTAATTTATCAATTATTTTCAAAGATATTTATTTTAAAGATTTTACTTTATCAAAAATATTATAATAAATTCCCAATTTAATTTGACGGTAGAAATGACAAAATATCTCTATATTTTATATATTTTTATACTTAATGTTCATGCCTATGTTCTTCCGTATGACTATGGGGATGTGAATGTTTTTTATCTCCATGTAAATGCATATGATATGACTTTTTAATATGTGAATAAATTATAGCAATGATAAATGAAGCCGTACCGAATAAGACTATGGTAGCTCCTGATGGTGAATCGACAAAAAAACTGGAATACATTCCTAAAAAGGCAGTTATTATACCAATAACAGATGATAGAATTAACGTTTTAAAGAAATTATTTGTAATTAGTCTTGCTGATACTGCAGGCGCAATAATAGCTACCGCAAGAAGAGTTACTCCTATGGTATTCATTGCTGCTATTACCACAATAGCAAGCACTATGGAAAATAATAAATCCACTCTATCTGTCTTTATTCCATAAACTTTTGCTGTTTCTGTATCAAATATTGTAAATAATAGTCTCTTTTGAAAAAAGAAGATAAAAGTTATAGTAACAATTGATACAAAGGCAATAAAAATAAAATCTAAATCATTAACCGATAAGATATTTCCAAATAATAATGATTCAAAGTTTCTTATAGGCATTTTACTTGTACTCATTAAAAAAATTCCAATTGCAAATCCTGCAGTTGTTACAACACCAATAGCTGCATCAGCTTTTATTTTGTACCTTTTATTAATTTGAGTTATTAATAATGATGATAAAATTCCCCAAATTACTGCTCCTATGTAAAAATTTAATCCTATAATATAGCTACTTACTGCTCCACCAAATACTGCATGAGACATTCCATGCCCTATATAGCTCATTCCTCGTAATACTATATATACACCAAGCAATCCACACGTTCCTCCTACCAATATAGAAACAAAAATAGCCCGGTTAAAAAATTCATAGTGAAATGGTTGAAATATAAAGTCCATAAACAATAGCAAATCCTATTTCTCTGTTTTCATTTTAAATTGTATGTTCTATGAAGAATATTATCAGATAAAGTTGAATCTGGTTCTCCTTGTGAAATAATGGATTTATTTAAACAAACTATCCATGGTAATTTTTTAGCAACTCCATCAATATCATGAGTTGTAATAATTATAGTCATTCCGTTCCAGTTTAGATCTCTTAATAATTCCAAGAAATTCTCTTTATTGGTTTTATCAAGACCAGATGTCGGTTCGTCTAAAATAAGTATTTCAGGATTATGGATCAATGCTCTTGCCAAGAATACTCTTTTTTGTTCACCACCAGATAAATCTTTGATTTGTCGATTTGGATAATTTCCTATACCTAATTCATGAAGTAAATGATCGATTTCAATTTTAGAAGTTCTATTTAACCATGGAAAAAAACCAGATTGGTTCCAAACTCCCATTGAAACAAATTCCCTTACAGTAATAGGAAAATCCCATTCTATACTTTCAACTTGAGGAGAATATCCTATTATGTTAGAATATTTATTTTTTTTGTTACTAAAAATGTGATATTTTATTTTTCCATCCCAGGGTTTATAGAGACCTACAATTAATTTTAATAGAGTAGATTTACCAGAACCACTTGGACCTAATAAACCAGTGAAACTACCTTTTCGTATATCTAATGTTATCCCATCAATAACAGGAAAATGGTAATTGTAACCAAATGACACATTTTTCAGAGTTAAAATATTTTCAGAGAGGTTCATTTCATTCATTTAAATTTTATCTTTTGTTATTAAATAGAAGATAATAATCTTTATTCCATATTTTTTGATAAATAAAAAAAGGGAGGAATAAATCTATATTATAGGAATATTTTGCGGGTTAATATCTTTCAATGCATCAATATTTCCACCCAAAGGTAGAATCATATTTTTCATATTTTCTAACATCATTCCTACATATGAGTGATTGTTATCGCCAGAATTACCAGGTAAATCATCATCACTTAAAGTTTCAACAACAGTTACATTTGCTTCCTTTGCTATCTGTTCAACAATATTAGTAGGAAATACCTCCGAGGCAAATATTGCTGGTACTCTTTCGACACGAATCTGATCTATCAACTCTGCAACATCTTTTGCACTAGGCTCACCAAAATCTGATGGTTGAATAGCTCCTATCACCGTCATCCCATAACGAGCGGCAAAATAACCCCACGAGTCATGATAAGTCAGCAATTTTCTATTTTCTATTGGAATTGTCTCAAGAGATTTTTTTATTCCATAATCTAATTGTTTAAGTAAATTGCTATATTTTTTTGAATTTTCTATATAATATTGTGAATTAGAAGGATCCATCTCTATTAATTTATCACGTATTAAATTTACAAATTTCATTGCATATTCAACATTTAGCCAAAGATGAGGGTTTGGATCACCTTTATCTTTTGGAAAGCTAAA
>DATFBJ010000257.1:0-2215 GCA_035253885.1 Nitrososphaeraceae archaeon | reverse complement strand
CTTCTGCTGTCATGATGTAAATATAATGGCAAAAATTAAACTTCTATCTAATTAATATAATGAAATAAAATAACTTTATAATTGATCTTTTATAAAAGTAAAATATGAATGAATTAATTTTTTAAATATTCAGTAAATTTTTTTCTTTTTGTTTAGAGAATATAAATATCCAGAAAAATCTTAATAAGAAAATAGTGAAATTTCGATTAGCTACCAGTAAAGATAAAGAATATGTATTAAATTTTTGTAAAAATACATTTAGCTGGGGAGATTATATTGACAGAGTATGGGATATCTGGATTAGTGAAGCCAATAGCATACTTTTAGTAGCAGAAATAGAAAATCATAAAATAAAAGAAGAAAATAAAAAACCAATTGCAATAGCACATGGAATTTTAATTCCAGAAAAAACAATATGGATTGAGGGAATAAGAGTTAATCCAGAATATAGGAAACAAAAATTGGCAACTAATTTGATTAATCGCATACTAGATTATGGAAGAAAAAAAGAAGCTGCATATTCTGCTGCAATAGTTTCTATAAAGAATGAAGCATCAAAAGAAGTTATGAAAAAATCAGGATTTAAAGTACTTTCAAAATGGTCATATATTAGTACAGATCAAATGATACTAGTGCCAAAAAGGAATTTAATCGACAGCTTTAAAATTGCAGATTCTAATGATTATCAACAAATTATCAATTTTTTAAGAAATTCTAAAATTTTTAATGAATCAGGGAAGAAATTTGTAAAGTCATGGAGATGGTATGATTTAACCGATGATATGCTATTTACAATGATATACAATAAACAAGTAATAATAGTTGGTAAAAATAATAATAATAATGTTGATAATAGTAATAGATTACAGATTAGAGGAATAACAATTATTGATAGAGAGGGCTATTGGAACAATCAGAATATATTTCAGATTGTATATATTGATGCTGATTCTAAAGACCTGTTCCTTTCTCTAATCAACAAGAGTCTGGAATTAGTATTAAAACACAATGAAAAATATAGAAATAATAAAAAAAATAAAAATATTTATGAAAGAATTCAAATATTTAGTCCTTATAGAGAATACAATTCTAGGTTATTTACAAAATCAAATAATAGTTTTTGCGAACAATTTCTTTTGTATTATAAAAGAATTTAATTAAAAAGACTATTTTATAAATAAAGATTTACAATTACTACAACAACAATATAACTTATTATAACTGTTTTGATATATGTTTTGATCAATGGAACAAATTTATTCTAAAATAAAATAAAATAAAATAAAATTTTGAACTTTTCTATTAATATTCAAAATTATTATTTACAATGGTTTGTAATAATATAAACAATCTTTTTAACTAAATATCTATTTAAAAAAATCAGAGATTAATGTTTTCTTTCCATAATTTTTATAAATTTCACTATAACTTAACCAATTTAATAAAGGAACTCTCATTCCATTAGATGCATAAAGTAAAGCCGTTTTGAAATCAGAAAAAGAATTACTGTTATTATCTTTCTTTGACCTTAATGCAGCTCTTATTCCTTCTCTTATTTGCCAGACACCTAATGGAATAATATACTCTGGTCTAATCTCTCTTAAAATTAACACAGAACATTTCCTTTTTTTGGAAGTTAAATATTCCAAAACTGCAAGTTTTGCTGCAAAATAGGCACCAGCAATCCTAGGATAATGATCTAAACCAAAAGTAGCAGTTTCACAATCTGATTCTAAAAAAAACTTTTTTTCATTATTTTTATTATACCAAGCTTCAATCATTTCGAAATTCCATACTTGGCTTGGAATAAAAATTATAGAATAATAATTAGAAAAGTGATTATACTTTATTACTTTAAAGCTATCTATTGATTGATATAATTCAATTTGTCTTACCAAATATGATGATAATATATCATCAGTAGCACTAATACTCCATCTTGTTGGTACTAGATGTCTTTTATTTTTTTGACCTAGCATACCTAAGCTCAAGACTTTATTGATCTGATTGACTTCAATACCATTTTTATAAAGTTCTATTATTGCGTCAGTAGCTTTAATGTGACTATCTGAATACAAATATTCTATTTTTTTATTTGTACTTGTAGATGATGAAGATATTTTAAAAGATTTTATTTCTGCTTGAGGACCAAATGGGGTAAATTCTGTGTTCAAATTATTATTTGTTGAAAGCAGTGACTGATAGAATAATGGTT
>DATFBJ010000256.1:0-3443 GCA_035253885.1 Nitrososphaeraceae archaeon | reverse complement strand
GAACTAATTTTTTCTTTACATTATAGTATGATTCAATATTTTTTTCCATATAGTTGGAAATAAAATATAAAACTCCATACTTATCTCCAATTTTAGTTATCAAATTATTTTTCTCTAAAATATGTATATGATGTTGAATTGTTTTATAATCTAGTTGTAATTCTTCTGAAATTTTATTGATGTTTAAGGGATTTTTTATTAATAGGTCAAGGATTTTAATACGATTGTCACCTCCTCTGGTTCCAGCAAAAAGAAACCATAACAATCGAATTATATCCGGATCAGGCATTGAATACTATCAAAATAATTATAGACGATAAAAAGCATTTACTTCTATAATGACATCTTGTATTTTAGAATTAATGGTTTTATAAGAGTTTTTGAACACAAAAGAAGTTTTGATGTTTCTTTATACAATTTTTTCATATTCCCTTTACATTTATTCAAAGAGTAATCTTCAAAAGGCTAGCAACTCCAGCAAGCTCAGCTATGTGAATAAGTAAAAAATACGGCAATAAATCTTCTGCATATAATGGTGCCATAGCAAAATACGCATAGATAACAATCAAATTTTGTATAACAAACATGCATGCAAAAAACATTAAACCTATTGTAAATGTAGCTTTTGTTTTTAAATATATTTTTGTATACAAGTATAATAAAATACTTAAAATAATTATAGTTGCTATACTCACAATAGCATTGATTTCCATTAGAATTTCCATATTGATATCTCTTTTCTTTTCATTTAACCAAATGTAAATGTGTAGATTTGAAATCCTTGTCCTTTAACATCAATTTCTATTGTATGTTCTCCATAGTCTTTATTTGTTACTAAATTATAAAGTCTTTGTTTATCTATCATAAATATTCCATCACTAGATGCATCTCTGCTTAAATCATTTGTAATCAATTTTCCATCTTGTATTACTGTAAAGTTACCATTTCCACCTGCTACTATGTTTACAGATTTTGAATTATATTTTAGTATTATGCTTCCGTTATTGCTCTGTAATTCCATATGATCTGGATTATTTTTCCATTTTCCTTCTAGATATATCTGATTGGGTTTAATTTCAGAATTTTCTAATAGATTATAGGATACAATCTGATTGGGTTTAAAATCTTCTATATTACCTAGAGGCGATCTTGCAAATTCATATCCAAAGTAGAGTTCTGGAGATTGTATTTTTGAAAAATTAACTTCCTGAGATTCTAACCTGGACTCACTGTCAACATTTTGAGACTGATTAAAGTTTATATTTTTTATCCCTAAATGTGCTGCTCTTTCAGTTAAAAGAGCTTGAATTACTTTTTCTGTTTCACTGTAGGCTCCTTCTCCTATATGGTCATATCTTATATATCCTTCATCATCAATTAGATATTTTCTTGGCCAATATCTATTTTCATATTCATTCCATGTCTCTTTATCATTGTCTTGTAAAACTGGATATTTAATTCCAAATTTTTGAACAGCTGATTTGACATTGTCACTATTTTTTTCAAATTCAAATTCAGGAGTATGTATGCCTACTATGACGAATCCTTTATCAGAATATTTATCATACCATTCATTGAGATAAGGAATAGTTCTTATACAATTAATACAACTATATGTCCAAAAGTCTACTAGTACAACTTTATCTTTTAGATTATCAAGAGATATTGGCTTTGTATTAATATATTCAGAAATTTTAGTAAAATTTTTTGCTTTTTTGAATTGTGATTTGTCAATATTGATCATTTTTCCATTCTTATCAATTTGTCCTATTATAGGTATAAATTCATCAGTAGAAGTAGACTTGCTAGAAATATTTGATCCTTGAGTGTTAAAATAAATTGCAAATCCAGCTATAACAGATACTATTGCAACTGCCATAACAACTGCACTGATATTATCTCTATTCATTATCATATACCTCTTTCTAGATTGATGATTTCATTTGCAAGTGGGAAATTACCTAAAATATTTAATTGATTGGTGAATATCAATATTCCAAGAATTATTAAAAAGGTTCCCATTATAGGATTGAAATATTTCAAATATTTTACCATCTTTTTTATTAATCCAGTAGCCCTTGAAAAAAACGCAGCTGTTATCAAAAAAGGAGTTCCTAGTCCCAATGAATATGCTAATAGTAAATTATATGCTTCTCCAGGAGAAGTAGCAGCTAAAGTAAATGTACTTCCCAAAATAGGACCTACACATGGAGTCCATCCTGCAGCAAAGGCAATTCCAAATACAAGTGAAGTTATATAACTAGTTTTAAATTTAGGAATTCTAGTTAATTTTCTTTCAAAGTTTAAGTTGTTTATCTTTGACGATAATATCAGAAATACTCCAAAAGATATAATCACGATTCCACCAATTATTTGAAGAGTGTTTTGAAAAGTAGTGCCGATATTTACCAAAACACTATTAAGAGCTACTCCCAAAACGGCAAACACTAATGAGAATCCTAGTACAAAATAAACAGTATTTAAAAATATATTAAGTCTGGTAGATTTCTGTAGAGATATAGATTTTTTATTGCTGTTGGCGGTAGTAGTAGTCTCAATATTTTCCTTACTAACGGGTATATTTGTTTTATTTATGTTACCAATTTCATGTAAAGTTGTCCCTGATAAATAGGAAATAAAAGCAGGTAGGATGGGTAATATACAAGGAGAAAAAAATGATCCCATTCCAGCTAAAACTGAAACTAGTATATTAATTTCTGCCATATATACAATTTAATATTTTCTTAATAAAAAAGGATATTCCCAAATTAGACCCAAAATCTACCCAAATTTGATATAATAAATTACGAAGTTTACAGATTCTAAACTTTTAATTGTTGCAATATCAAATATCTGTAAAAATTGGGAAAGCAAATGTAATCAATAACATGATACTATTTTTACAATATCAGCAGATGTAATTAAGATTTTTGCATATCATTTTCCCTCTAAATAGTTTACTACTGGATCTAATCTATCAGCATAATCAAATAAAAAAATGGTATAATTCCATGATCAGTAGTAAGAGATTCAAATTCCATCCTCCATGCTAATTCTGTAACAACAGTTTTGAAAATGCTTTATCACAATCTAAAAATTCATTAATCTTTAAGTATATTCTAATAACACAAACCCCGAACTAATGCTTAGGTTCGAGTCCCAATCTCCGAATCCTATTTTACTGTATTATGATCAATAATGTATTTATCTCTCAATTAATGAAAAAGTGATAGTTATTAGCTTCTTTATCTTATCATTATCCAATTATTTCCTTTTTTTGCTAATTCCTTTCAATATTTTCATTCAAATAATTAGGTAACATATTTGTTTAATTGAAATGTATGAAATTCATTTAGTTAATGAGACTAAGCAGATATATCCTTTAAGTAGAATGGATTTGGATAGTAAGATATTTTACAATACAAAAATAGAAGATTACAGAA
>DATFBJ010000255.1:0-3107 GCA_035253885.1 Nitrososphaeraceae archaeon | reverse complement strand
TGTGGTTCAATGGCAGTAAGAGTTGGATGAGAAATATACAAAAAAAGAATTAATTTTTTTCATTTCTATTCTATTATTCTAGATATAATTACATTAAGTAAAATAAATATTAAACCATACTACTGAGTATTAGTTAACTTATTGATATGTAATAGTAACATAATAATTATAAAAAATTAAAAAAATAAGTAGAAAAAATGGTTATTTAATAACTAAAATTAATATTGATGCCCACATCTTGTGAGTAAGATTTGGATAAGATAAAATTCAATATATTTAGTCGAGGTGACAATTTAAAATTGTTATCGACCTTTATCAATAAATTTAACAATAGAATTCTAAATAGAAGAATTGATATTGATAACAATCAGAACAACAAAAACCTTTCCTTAGGCATTTTGAATATGAATACAAAAATATGGAAAAATATCAAAAAGGCTCAAAGGTTATACAGATATGGAGGAATACAGAAAGTATTGCTTCCTCTTCTAATAATATAACAGTCAATGTATTATTAATGGAAAAATCAAGATTGAGAAAACCATAATGTTTATCATGTTGTATTGCAACAAAAGGTGCTTGCTGTTTAATTTCATAAAGAGATCTACCTCCAGTTCCAGTTATTATATAGATTTGACCAGAATAATCACCACTACTACTATTATAGTTATTTAGATTCCTGTCTGAAATGATGGGAAGTGAACTATCATCTTCTCTATTATATTTTAATGGAAATGTTCTTTGATAATTGTGGTTGTCTCCATTAAAAACAAGATCAACATTGTATTTGTCGAAAAGAGGATGATAAATATCTCTGATTGTAGAATTAGCAGGATGTTTAGAAGTTGAAGTATATATTGGAATATGTTCTACAAATACCCAATCAATATTTGGATTATTAATAGGAGAAGCATTTTGTAGATCTTGTTCAATGAATTGATATTGTGTTGAATCAAAACTATGATCAATGTGAGGATCTATAACCGTAAAGTGTATGTTATTTACATCAAAAGAATAATATGTTTTTGTCATGTTTAATGGTTTCAAATATTCATTGATAATACCTGTTACTTTAGAAATACATATCATCTTCTCTTTGAAAAATATAATGTAGATTTTGTACTATCAAGTCATAACCAGTATTATGAACGAACATATCCTCTATTGTATAATAATGAAGACGATCAAGAACCAGTAATTATTGATGATAATTCTGAATCCAATTATTCCAATACAAACGGAATAATATTTCTAACTGTTGGTACTGGAGGAGATGAACTCCAAGATATTATCTATAAAGAGGATTATTATATAATTCAAAAAGAGAAATATGGCTTTCTTAATCTAAAACTAGAAAATAACGGAAAAACTTTAGTTGGAGAATTTCGTACTGGAGATGATGACGATGATATTCTAGATAATTTCAAATTAACAAAATCATAATTTTATATATCCTAACGGAACTAATTTATTTAATTATTTGAGAATTTTCAATATTTATAATAATAAATATATAATAAAAAGATATGTAAATAAGAGATAAAGTATAAAGAATAGTACTAGAATCCATTCTTTTTTGCATATTGTGAATTCTAAAAGAAAAAGTAACTATTTATATATTATATTTATTCTCTATAGAGAAAATGAAATAAAATTATAACAAATATAAAAGTTTATTAGAATAATTTATTATAATATTGTTAATGATTGCTTTTATTAGATATTTAAATTATAAATGGAACCAAAAAAATAAAAAAAATTCAAGTGTCCACAATTCAAATTAAAATAAACCTTTTATCTTTTTTGAATTACTTTTATCATAAATATTTTTATTATGATTCATTTTTAATTACAATTTTAATTTCTCTATCATCATCCAATGTTACAATCAACTTAATAGATCCTAGTCAGAACCAAACGATTTTATTAATATTTATTTAGATAATTTTTTGGTATTAATTTTACTATTAATAATTGAGAATGTAAAATATATCTAATTAAAATGATATTTTCATGTTATTTGTATCTGTTTACATTAAACAATTTCAATTAATACTATATTCAATATTTTCAATATATGGAATGAGATAACAGTTTATTAATGAGTTTCAATCTATTGCAGCAAGTGATTATAATAAATAGTAATATTAAATCAATATCAAAAGTTTGTTTGATCATGTTAATACCAATATTTTCTTTATTATTTATTAATTCTATTCCGATATTTGCAGAAGATAAACAACAACATCAGCAGCAACAAAATGCAACTATTGCTTTAACAGACTATAACTTTATAGCAGCAGGAGACTGGTATTGCAATGAAGAAACAAAAAAGACAATAAATAATATTCTTACTCAACATCCTGAACTTATAATTACAACTGGTGATCAGGTAAAAGAATCGCCATCTGCCTCTTGTTGGATTGAAATGTCAAAATCAATAAAAGATAAAATGCGAATAGCGATAGGAAATCATGATGCGGAATTTGCAAATATTTACAAACAGATAGTTGATTACCATCAGTTAGAGAGTCCATACTACTCACATGACTTTAAAAATATACATTTCATAAGTATGTCAACAGAACATCCTTTTGAAAAAGGAAGCAAACAATATGAATTTATCAAAAGTGATCTAGAAAGGATTTCAAAGGATCCAAATATAAATTGGATTATAATTCATCAACATAAACCTCTTTACTCAACAAATCAAGATAAAGTAGAAGCAGAACAATTAAGAGACATATATCAAAAACTCTTTCAACAATATGATGTAGATTTGGTAATATCAAGTCATAATCAATATTATGAGAGAACCTACCCTATATTGTACAATGAAGAATATGAAAAAAGTACAAATAAAAATGCAGAACCAAAACCGATAATTACAAATAATTCACAATCAGAATATTCAGATAAAGATAATGGAATAATATTTCTTACAGTGGGCACAGCCGGCGATGAACTAGATCCTGTTAAAGAAAACATAAGAATTATGTTATTCAGGAAAGCAAATTTGGCTTTCTAGAAATTGAGATAGAAAATGATGGCAAGACATTAGTCGGTCAATTTCATGCCAATGATGGTGTGATACTAGATCAGTTTAT
>DATFBJ010000254.1:0-2252 GCA_035253885.1 Nitrososphaeraceae archaeon | reverse complement strand
TAATATTCTTAACAACAACAAAAATGACTATTAAGATATTTGAAATTGAAGTATTTTTATATGTCAGATTCTTGACAAAAAAATTTTCTGTCTATGACTGATTTGAATTTATATTGACTCTGTTGTTTATAAGTAGGAACTACAAAATTATGTCGAAATCAGTTCACACTCCTCCGAGCCCGTCAACCAATTGGGCTCATATACTAGTATGTGGAAGATGATAATGTTGAGGCACTCTAACAAAAAATCCCACAAAACTTAAAGATATCTTAGAGAAAGTTAACTCAATAACAAAACTTGGATCAATTTGTGATTATACCTAATTCGGATGAAAATTCAACAGAAGTTATATACTTTGAACCAAGAGTAGTCAAAATCTTAAGTGGTATGTCTATAACTTGGATGAATAGAGACACAAAAACTCATAGGTTAACATCTGGTAATGCTGATTCTTTATTACCAACCGAATTCTTCCATACTGACGATATTGTTGAAGGAGAATCAACAACAGTCAGAATTGAAAGCAATCAACCAGCAATTCCTTACTATTGTTCTCTTCATCCAGCTGAGAGGGGATTAATTGCAGTTCTTCCCAAAGATGAAGATGAAATGACAAATACTCAAAGATTAAAATTCTTGGACTCTATTGCTTTCTCTCTATTTGATAATGAGAATCGACAAATTGTAACTCGTCTCCAGAGACAAGTAGATCCAACAGTAGTCGAATACCTTAGTAATCCTAATGCAGTATTGTTACAGAATAAAGTATTGACAATAGTTTTTTGGGATATCAGTGGTTTTTCGGTTTTATGTGAAAAACTAATAGATCACCCAGAATTAATTGCTGAATTTCTTAGAGAATATCTCGGAATTGCGACAAAGATAATACATGAATTTGAAGGAGTTGTGGATAAATTTATTGGAGATGGAATACTTGCATATTTTGGATTCAAGAAAAATAATGATGATAGAGATGGAAATATAGGAGCAGAAAATGCAATACTTGCTGCTTTAAAATTGAAAAGATCTTTTGAAAATGTTAAAAATAATTGGTTACAAATATGGAAGAAAGTTATTGATGTTGATATACATATTGATATAAAATGCGGTATGAATACTGGACCAGTTCTTGTTGGACTTTTACGAAGTGGAGAAAGAGACCAATTTACAGTAATAGGAACTCATGTAAATTTAGCAAGTAGATTAGAGGGAAGAGCTGAAAAAGATGAAATTATTATCTCGCCATTTACAATGGCAAAGGTTAGAGAAAAATTTCATGTTGAAGCTATAGATATATCTAATGATGATGCTAGAATAAAATCTTTTAAAGGTATTGATAAGTATTATAAAGTATTAGATATAGTAAAATAGAATGAATTGTGTTCAGAATAATAACAATCAAAGATTTGGTATTCTAATGACTAGCCATCATATTACTATTTTTTAAATTGTACTTCTCTATATCCTAACATTACGTAATGTAATTTTTAATTATTAAATTTCTGATTGGTTAAATTTTCTGATTTACTTATAAAAATTGATTCAAGAAATGAAAAACTTTAATTGTTCTTTTTAATTCATTTTTGAAATAAAGTATGTTTTTTTTACATCTATTTTCAAAATATTTATTAATTTTTATGATAGAGAGGCCTATAAGATGAAAGTTCTGTATTCTATTTTAGTAGTATTAGCGACAACAATGATGGTACATTTATCGATGTTTTCTTTTACATATGATGATGAGTTAGTATATGCACAACAACAAGGAGAAAATCAAACTGATTTTATTGATATACAAAAAGAAATGAATCTAACTTTGGGTAAGCCTATATATACAGAAATATTTACAGTGCCAAAATCTCAAGATGATAATATACCTACTTCTGTATATTCATTTTCAGGTAATGGAACTCTAAATGGTATAAAAGTATCAGCTACTGGAAATGGTCTTATGATACCAAGAGAAGATGGTACTAGTTCCATTACTGATGGCAGAGCACTTTTTACTTCTGAAAATGGTAATGCAAGTTATTCTTTTGGAGCAATAATAGACATTGAAAACAATGTAACAAGACATCTAGGTGCAGCATTTTTCGATGCAAATGCAACAGGAAATCTGGAATTTCTCAAGAGTATTGTAGGAGTTTATAAAGCACTAATCGACGAAAAAGGAATCTTTGCTATGTGGCAATTAAAATAAATAAATTTATTACTTTTTTCTAACAATAAAATATGTTATTTGATATCTAATA
>DATFBJ010000253.1:0-2401 GCA_035253885.1 Nitrososphaeraceae archaeon | reverse complement strand
TAATACCTTAAATCAACAACAAGATGCAATAAACAAGACACTAGACAACACCTTACATAATGTAAAAAGAAGTACAGACGAAGCTAGAAGAGAAATTCCACAATATACACAACGTATTACCGAATATCAAGAAAAAACTATTCAAACTGTAAAAGATATTGCTTCTGACTTTATTGAAGCACAAAAAGAAGTAGTAGGCTCTTTTCAATCACAACATGTAGACAGAAATAGAGGCACCTTTTATGCATTTTGGGATTTGTATAATCCACAAAGAATTGCTGAAAATAATGCCGTAATGGTAAACAATTTTACAAGTTATTTGTTAAATGCCAGTAACCTCATAAATAATACTCTAGCCTCAAATCGAAGAACATATTATAATACAGAATTAGAAGAGTCGTGATAATCTAAAGACTTTGACAAAACAAATACCGATTATATAATATCAGTTAATAGACACAATAGAGAGGTAAATACTACTACTAGTACTAATAATAGCAATAACAATGGAAGACCAACTAATTATAATATTTAACCTAGTCCAATAATATTGTTTATATTATTTTCAGAAAACAAAAAACTAATTTTATTAAATCTAATATCTTACGAATAATACCATAAATTCCATTTTTAATTAATAATTTTAAGAGTAACTGCCAAATGAGAAATTCTATTATCAACAATAACAATATAGTATATATCATCTTTGAAATAAGGCATAACATAGTATTTCATACTATAATAAGAAGTAAAAATAATTGAAATACAAATGGTAGACTTTCTATGGCCTATTATTGGTTTTATGGCTACAGGTTTTGCAGTGTCCAGTACAATTCCGCAAATAAGAAAAGCATTAAGGACAAAAAAGTCAGATGATGTATCAATACGTTTTATAATAGTATTAATTATTGGTCTTTCACTATGGGTTGTTTATGGAATGGGAAGAAATGATATTGTAATAATTATAGGTAATTCCATAGCAGTAGCATTGAATATATTTATGCTGTTTCTAAAGATAAAGTACTCGAGAAATCCACTAGATGAAGAAAGTTAGCTTTATCCAAATTTATTTATTGTATTTTTAGTAATTTTATATGCAATTTTAAATCTTGAAATAATGTTTATCTTAAATTGCGATTATGATCTAAATAAGTAAAAAAGGTTATTAATATTTACATTAAAAGCTAAATAGAGGATAATAGTAGTAGAACACTACTATACACAAGAATTTACTCCCAAAGGATTGTATGCTTTTTGACTTCTATTTAATAGTAAATTTTAATTATTTAACAATTAAAGGCCACATATAGATTTTATAAATTCTATCTAATAATTTTAGCTTGATATATAGATTTGCATTCTGAATCAACAATCTTTTATATTACCCTGATACGACTCAGGTGCTATAAACTACTAATATCAATTATATTTGGTTTACTTATATCCGTATGTGTTTCATTGTATAGCTTATAATAACCATTTTCAAAATAGCCTAAAAATATAGGAGTAGGGAATCAAAATGTTCATTTTAAGTCTTCGACTGAACTAAAAAATTCTCCACATTGACAATAGTATTTCTTTGCACTAGTATCTGAGAATGACATAATTTATTAATAGAAAACAAATTATTTATAGGAGTAGTATTTATTTAACCTAACAAGTAAACATAAAGATATAAATTAAAAAGTTAAGTAATTAATTAAGATATTTGCATTAGCTATTCTACAATTTTTAATAATATCTTTCTGTTTAAGTTTTACAATAAAGGCACATTATAAAATAAAATTATTAAATAAGTTCGCAGTTCATAATTTATAATGTTATTATAAATTATTTCTCTCGTTAAAATGGTTTTTTATGTAAAATTTTGATTTCTGCTTATAATAAAAAATAATAATGCGTAAGAATGTATAAAATAACCAATCCCATTTATGAAATAGATTATCTTATTTCAATAATTTGTAAAGGATTTTATGATTCTAAAGAGGAAATAAATATATTTATAATAGTTTCCGTACCATTACTAATAAAAAATTAAATATTTCAGCTAAAGCTTCTGCCTTGTTATTTAATGCATAAACATCTGATGCATCAATAGATAAAACTTGGTCAAAATATGGTAATGCTTCATCATATTTTTTTTGTTTGTAAAAAGTTTCGGCTGTGTCGAATAATCTATCTATTTCTGTTGGATTGTTAGCATTTTGAGCATCAGGGAGAGTAGTAGTGGAACCAAATATGTAAAAAGATGATAAAACCACAATAATTGTACTCAAATACAAAGGTTTCAAATAATTAATTCTTTTAGATGATGATTTGTAAATTTACTCATCATCATATTATGTACATTGTCAATAATTATATTTAATGATGTTATTCGAAAAATGATTTCTATGGATTT
>DATFBJ010000252.1:0-2687 GCA_035253885.1 Nitrososphaeraceae archaeon | reverse complement strand
CCTAAAGAATTTGAATGGCTTACAAATGAATATCAGTATTTAGAGGCAAGTAGGATTTTAGGTAAAAATGTAGATTCTAGTAATTTATATAAGTGTCTAAATAAGTTATATCATAACCCTGAAAGATATCCAGATTTAATTAAATTGATTTTAAATCAATGTAGTTGTAATAACAATTAAATCCGTTGCAATTGATACAGTTGATAATATGGTTATCAAAAGACAATTATTATCATACAGAAAGAAACAGAATCTATGTCTTGATATGCATATCATTCCAAAGAAGTAGAACAAGAAATCATAAAAAGAGAATACATACCGTACATAAAACATAGAAGAGAACAAGAAAAGGTATCAGGTAAGATACATCATATAGCAAGAAGATGGGTTGTAGAGAGAACAAATTCATGGCATAACAGATTAGGAAATTGTTTACAGATATGAAAAGATAGATAAAAACTATCTTGGTCTTGTGCAATTAGCAAATAGGCTTATTATTATCATTGACTCTTAATTCTTATTAGTTTAGATTATGAAAACAGTATTGTTAACAAAATATGTATTTAGAGATTGAATGTTTCTGACATAAGGTTGTTGTAGTTACTGCTCTTCTTTTTGCTATTCCAAATTGTTTTGTTCTTTATACTACTCTTCTCATTAATGATAACCTATTATTTATTTGGTGATGTTATATTATTGTACTTAACAAGATTATTGATTAATTCAAGTGTTTTTTCACTCTTTGTTTTGTTATGGATAGGTAAATTATATTCTTCATATATAGAAATATTGTATTCTAAATCGTCAAAATTGGCTATCTCATTTTTACTATATAATTTAAAATTCTCTTTCATATTATGGCTAAAATTGGCACTCATCGTTTTTTCCCACTGCGAGTCTGCTATAAAAAGAACTCTTTCAGCTTTGATTGGAATGTTGTCATAGTAATCAATTATCTGATAATTATTTAGATGGAATACATATTTAGGTATCCATGAATAAAATGGATTTGAAATCAAAATTATTTTATTTTTGTAATCGGTATTATTCTGAAGATATTGGCTAACAAATGCTACTGCTTTAAAATGAATAGAATTATCACTTGTTATCATTTTTACAGTTAGGTATAGCATACCAACAAAAAAGCCTCCTAAAATTATACTAAATAGTAGAATATGTTTAATCTTTTTTACATTTTTTACATTTATCTTTTTCCATAGTTTTTCTATCACTATAGATGAACCTATACAAAATATAGGAAAAAGTGGAATCAGGTGCCAAAAAGACACAGCTCCTGCAAAATAGAGAAAGACCAGAAACGGCACTGTCCACAGTAAAGGAAAGATATCTTTTTTTATAGCTGCAAATAATATTCCTATTATACCAAGAACTATTGTAATTGAATTAGTTTTAAAATTATATTCTATAGCTTCAAATATTGATTGCATTCCCCGATGCGTTTGAAAATATATTCCATCCAACCAAAAATTGAATTCATTAATACATATAGCATATATAGGCCAAATTAGTGGTATCAAAATAACAGGAATAAACCATAAACCTAAAGCCTTTAGACTTTTATTATTCGTATAAATTAAAAATCCTACTAGTGGAATCATAGTAAATATAGGAACTTTAGTAAAAATGGCTAGTCCTAGAAATATACCTGAAAGGAAGACTAATAGAATGTGTAGTTTGTTTTTATTTTGCTGCTTATCTTTTTTCTCCTCCTTCTCCTCTAATGATGATATTCTTTTTGAATAAATCGCAAATAATATCGAACATAAAAGAAAAGGAAGTTGGATAGATTCTAACCATACTCTTCTTAACATCCATGTTGTAGGTGTTACGACAAAGAGAATAGATGCAATAATTGCAATAGTTTTATTATAGCGATATTCAGCTATTTTGTATACTAGAAAAGTATCAATAACTGCCAATAATCCCATTAGCACTCTGGGAACAAGCCAAAGCATTTCTATTGAATGTATATCATAATTAGCAGAAAGATGCAAAGAATTAGGGTAACCAACAATCCCTAATATACCTGCTAAAAAAATTTGAGCAAAATATGGGTGGTCATATAGAAGTGATTCTTGAGGTCCTTGACCTTCTAATACATTCATAGTCCTTCGCATGTAAATACTCTCATCATGAGAAGGACCATAAGGATATCCTGATGGATTCCAAAGATGGTAAAATGCTGATAGAGGCAAAATCAGAATCAATATGAAAATCGGAGAAGATAGAAAATTAACAATATTTATTTTAGAAAAAGTGTTTTTTTTCAATTTTTCATTTTAATTATATATACTACTTTTTCAACCTTTTATTAGTGAAAAATTCAAAAAATTGGTCTAATATCTGTCTTAGGCAATAGTAAGTATTAGGGTAGTTCTTGTCAAATAAGATATTTGCTCTAGTTTCTTTGAATAACCATCTATCATTTCCAATTATTAAAGTGTCAGAATTATTACCTTGTACTTTATTTTTTTCTTCTAGAGTTGATGCCAATTAATACGAATATCTTAAATTATATTTGAACAATGGGACTAATTGTAATAAATGTTTGTTATACCATTATCCCCAATAAAATTATTAATATCGATTGTATAATAATTTTAGGTAAAAATGTAGACTCTAGTAATTTATATAAGTGTCTAAATAAAATTTATCATAACCCTGAA
>DATFBJ010000251.1:0-2159 GCA_035253885.1 Nitrososphaeraceae archaeon | reverse complement strand
ATGAAAATCGATTGGATTGTCTGTAACTGTGGAGATTGTTTGCCATGTCTTTCCACTATCAGTACTCATTCTAAATCCTAAATTTCCACCATTAACAGGATGTCCACTTGAATACATTACTCCTTCTTTAGTTGGATTGATTATAAAACCCATTAAATCAGATTTATCATTTCCTACTTTAACCCATGAAGAATTTTGTTTTTTGTTAAACAAGCCATTATGAGTTGCTAGATAAACAGAACCATCATCATTACTATTACCATCGGTATTAAAAATACCAACACCATGAATATCATGCCAATTTCCTAAAATATTTGATTTATCTGATGGAGATACTAAATTGGCATTTGATGAAAGAAAATATGGATAACTAATTGTAATTCCAATAATTGCTATTAAAACTGCAATTCCTAATACAAGGTATTTGGTATGAAGGAATGTATTATTATGTGAAATCTTTTTACTATTATTATTCAATTTCTTTTTTTTATTGGTCAAATCTCGTTTCACTATTTTATTCCTTAAACCAATTTTCTGATATTAATATAGTATAGTTTACAATTGTAAAATTTGAGGTTTAATTTGAATAATCATTTTTTTCTTTGTTATATTTCTATTTTTTATTCATTTATAAATTATAAAACCTATTAAATTATTATTGATGTTTACGGACAATAATATGTCTTTCTCCACTACTTTCTACCTTTTCAAAATCCATTTTGAAATTGTATGAATTAAGAAATTCTTTTATTGGCTCATAGAGATTAGTGTTTGAGGAAAGATTGTGAACCTCTATTAAAAGTGAGACATTACTGCTTTTAGATAATATGTCTTTGGCACCTTTGAGAACTTCATATTCTGCACCTTCTACATCAATTTTTATCCAGTTTACTTGATCATGTTTTATTCCTTTTGACTGTAAAAGATAATCAAGTGTATTGGCCTTGACTTCAACAAATTTTTTTTCATTATCTACTCTCTCTGTCATTATAGTATTATATTTTGTGTAAGATGATGATTCTTCTTCTTTTTCTTCTTTTTTGCTTGGCAAATATAACTTAATCTTATCTTCTTTTGAATATACAGCATAATTTAATGCAACGACATTTGTCAATTTATTAAGTTGAATGTTAAGGTTCAATATTTTAAAATTCTCAGGGTCTGCTTCAATAGCAATTACCTTTCCATTCAAGCCAACATATCTCGAAGCTTTTAATGTATAAGGACCAATATGTGCTCCAATATCAATAACAATATCACCCTCTTTGGGAGTAAAATTATGTTCTATAATATCATCTTCATGAAATGTCATAATTTGAAAATCATCGTTATTATTCCTACAATAGAATTCATAATTATATTTGGGCATTTTAAATTTTAGCAATGCAGAATCATTCTTCTTATTCCTTCCTGAAAATTTATAATAAAATCTATTCCACAGTGTTCCATAATCTAATCCGTGTTCTTCAATTATTTTACTCCTTCTTTTTCTACCTAAAGCTAAAAGTACAAATCTTAAATTTATATAAAAAAGCTTTATGAATAATATTAAAATTTTATCCGATATAGCAACACCTTCTGAATTCTTTAGCCACGAAACGTACTTTTGTACTACTGAAATAGAAAATGGCATTATCAAAGATTATAATTGAGAAACAAATATAATAATTTTAAAAATAGTCGTAGATTATTGATTTATAAAATTAAAATTTATTTCTTTAAAAATTTAGACTATCCATGTCTAAAAGATATAATAGAATGACAATAGCAGTTCCTCAAATTATGGATAATCAAAAAATAGTGAACCCGAGAAAACTATGGCCCGTCGGGAGTAATACCTATAGCGGTTCTAAAATAAGAGTCTACTATTGTAAATATAGTATTACCTTATATTTAGTTTTTATTATTAGAAACTTATTTTATTTTATTTTAAAATTGTTCAGTTATTCTATTATAAATATAAATAAGAGAATTGGCCAGATATAACATCTAATAACTCTGGTTATTAATTTCAACCTGTAACTAGTACAATTGCTAAAAAGATTGCACTAGTTGTTTTTTGTTGATGCTATTTTACTTAATATTTACTTGATGTTTGTTATTATTAGATAACGTTGATAGCAGTAATACAGAAAGAATCTATTTTCTAGAGAAACTCT
>DATFBJ010000250.1:0-12118 GCA_035253885.1 Nitrososphaeraceae archaeon | reverse complement strand
CTTTAAAATTGAAATAGTCAAAAATTGGAGAAATACAATTTTAAATTGGAAAAAAAATGGTGGTATAGTTATACATCTTACAATGTACGGGTTAAATGTAGATGATATAATCAGCAAAATTAAAAATAGCAGTAAAGATATTTTAATAATAGTAGGAGCTGAAAAAGTCCCAAGTGAGGTTTACAAACTTTCTGATTATAATATTGCTGTAGGTAACCAACCACATTCTGAAATATCTGCTCTGGCTATTGTTTTAGATAGAATATATAACGGAAAACAGCTCAAATTAAATTTTGAATCAGCAAAGATGAAAATTATTCCTTCAATTAAAGAAAAGATAATAGAAAAAAATAATTAATTGTGCAATACTGAATTATAACTAACTAACTAACGGCTCATTATAACCATTTAATAAACTATAATATTTATACAATAACTTGCCATCTATTTTCAAATCACTTGATTTTTTTGGTTATTATTCCATAAAAAATATAAGGTTTTGTATAAATGATTAATATATTGAAAAAGAATGTGGAATTAACTAAAGTTAAACATAAAAAAAATTCTTTTGCTAAACCTACTAATGAAAAATGGGGATTAGAAAAAGAAACTGATAATTTTGCTAATAAAGTTAAACTTTATAGACAAGGAAAGTTGTCTGATGATGATTTTAGACGATTTAGACTTCAGCATGGGGCTTATGGATCAAGATTAAGACCTGATTATAGTATGATAAGAATTAAAGTTCCTGGTGGTGAAATCACTCCAGAGCAACTAGAAAAGATAGCTAATTTATCTGAAGCATTTTCTATTGGATCTGCCCATGTTTCAACTAGACAAAATATACAATTACATTGGGTACAATTAGAGGATGTCAGCGAAGTAATGAGAGGATTAGTAGAAGTAGGATTAACAACTAGAGAAGCTTGTGGTAATACTGTAAGAAATGTAATGTGTAGCCATTTTGCTGGAGTTTGTCCTGAAGAAGTTTTTGATCCTACTCCTTATTCAATGGCACTTGCAAAATTCCTATTACGCAATCCACTTTGTCAGAATTTACCGAGAAAATTCAAAATAAATTTTGGTTGCTGTAGTAAACATGGTCTTGTAAGGATAGCTGATATTGGTTTAATTCCTGATTTAAGAGATGGAAAAAGGGGATTTAGAATTTATCTTGGAGGTGGATTGGGTGCTGCATCGTTTATTGGTCATTTATTAGAAGAATTCACTCCTGAAGAACAAGTCTTATCAACTTGTATGGCAACCATTAGATTATTTGATAGACTAGGCAACAGGGATAATATGGCCAGAAATAGAATGCGCTATCTAGTAAATGAAATCAGTTGGGAAAAATTTCAAAAAATGGTTTTGAAGGAACGTACAATTGTAGAAATGACTATTTCTGAATTTACTAAGAATCTTTATCAAGTTCATTTTAATGATGATTCATCTGTTCCTACTATAAAGAAGCCACCGATAAAATTTAATAAACTCCCTATTATAGAAACAAATAATGTTTCTAATATAGATAATGGTTATGATCGTTGGTTTCAGACAAATGTAGTCTCACAAAAACAAGAAGGCTATTTTACAGTATTTATAACCCTTGGAGCAGGTGATATAACAGCTAATCAATTACGATCTTTAGCATCCATAATACATGAATTCTCATCAGAATCTGTTGCAAGAAATACTCCACAACAAAATTTTGCAATAAGATATGTCTACTATACTGATTTGCCACTAATTTATAAGAAACTCATGGCTATTGGATTAGCTAATCCTGGTGCTCTTACAATTACTTCAGCAGTAGGTTGTTCTGGTACTACTTCTTGTAATCTTGCTATAACTAATTCACATAGATTAGCTAAAGAAGTTCAAAGGACATTATTAGAATTAGGTTTTGATGTCGATAACGATCTTCGTAATTCAACTATTAAAATAAGCGGTTGTCCTAACTCTTGTGGACAACATGAAATTGCAACTATTGGCTTTTTTGGTGGTGCTGCAAGAATAGGAAATTCTATGGCTCCTGTCTATACTATGCTATTTGGTGGTAATGGTTCTGAAGATGGAAAACTTGGTAAAGCTATTATGCGTGTACCAGCAAAAAAAGTCATAGAGGTAGTGAAGAAAATAGTGGAATTCTATAAGAATGAAAAATTATCATCAGAAACATTAGATATGTGGATAGAACGTATTATAAATAGTAATGGAACTGGTAACATAAAAAATATAGAAGATGTAAAAATCCTTCTTACACCAGTGACCCAACTTCCTCCATTTGAAGAAGGTCAAGAATTCTATCAAGATTATGGTAATGACGTTAAATTTAATGCAAAGACTGCTAGAGGCGAATGTGCCGCTTGATTCAAAAAGCAAAAGTGATTTCAAAGAATAAAAAAGCTGATCAACTGAAAGAACTTAGTAAACATGATATTCAATCAAAAGTTAAGGATATAAAGATAAAAAACTCAATTTTAAAGCAGAAAGATGATAAGAAGAAGAATAATACTGCTGCTACTACTTACAAACTCCATATTCTGTGTGATGTAGATACATTACGTACGTTAATTCGAAAAAAAGCCGAAGTACGAGTTGTAGATGTTCGTAGAATAGAAGATTATAAAAAAGGGCATATTCCTACGGCAGTATCATTACCTCTGGCAGTATTACTGTCAAACGATTCACCTGAGCAGATTGTCAAATTGTTAGAAAATCTTGGTATCTCTGATAAAATGCCTGTAGTGGTATATGATGATACTTTTGGAGCATTGGCAGCACGTGTTGCTTGGACCTTTCAATATGTTGGTCATGAGAACACTTCACTTCTTGAAATGACCTATACAAATTGGAAAAATCTTGGTTTGGAAATTGAAAAACGCAATAATAAATTTCCAAAAACTACTCATTCTCTTAAATTAAATCAATCTATTTATGCAGATGCTACATATGTCGAATCTATACAAAACAATCCTGATAAGATCATAATCGATTCAAGAGAAAGACTTAATTTCCTAACAGAGCATATTCCTAGCGCAAAAAATATTCCTTATACTATGTTAGGTAATAGTAATCATATTTTGCGACCAGTGGATGAGATAAAACGTTTTGTTCAAAATAGAGGAATTTCTCCAGATTCTGAAATAACTACATATTGTGGAAGTGTAGGAACATTATCTGGTCTGGCATTTTATGCATTAAAATTAGCAGGCATCAAAAATGTCAAATTATATTCTAAATCGTTTAAAGATTGGAAGTCATTAGGAAAACCAAAAATTGAATTTAAAGATGCTAATTATTGGGATTTATCAGCAGAATAATATATAAATAAAAAAAAATTTTTTATAAAAATTTATTTTTTTTATTTTTGTTTATATCTAAGGATTTTACAAATTCGCTATGTATCTTAATTTATTAGGAAATTTGTATTCTATTTCCTAACTTCTTGCTGGGAATCCTCAATTTTATAATTCCATCAGTATAATTAGCCGTTCCAGTAATTCCATCATCATTATCATCAACTGAAAAAGGTAATAGAATTTTCTTATCTATTTTTGTAGGTCGATGCTTTAAATAAACTGTACCTTTGTATTCGTCATCCGGTTTATTGGCTTCAATAGAAAGTATATTTTTATTTATTCTAAGAATTATGTCATTTTTATTAAATCCTGGCAAATCTATAATTACAAGTAAATCATTACCATCTTCTACCATATCTACTGGAGGTAAAATAAATTCATAAAATTCCTTCGATTTGTTATTGATTTCTTTTATAACTTCTTTAGCCATATATGTTCCAATACCCATAATTATTAATATTACAGTTTGAATATAAATCCTTTATTTATTTATTTTATTGATTGTCATAAAAAATTGTTTTGTATTGTTTATATTTAATTTAATATTAGGTTAATTTTGTGAGAAAATCTGTACCTGACGTAGATTTCTATACTGGTGTAGAATGCTATTGTACAAATTTCAAGGGTATAAATGGAACAATAAAGAAAACTAATGAGGAATTTCAGGTATCTGAGATAATCGATTATACATTTTTAAAACCACCATATTTTTCTTTAGACCAAAATAATGAACATAAATTTCCACTTTATTTATTGGAAAAACATAATATTGACTCGAATCATGCAATAATTGAAATTAAAAAAAAATCAGGTTTAAAACTAAGAGTATTGGGAATAAAAGATGCAAAAGCAGAAACTAGTCAATTTGCTAGTTGTGAACAAACAAAGAATTTACCTAAATATGTAATAACACCTAAAACTAAATTAACCTTAAGAGGCTTTCTACGTACTCCACTATCAAAATCTGCACTTATTGGAAATAGCTTTAAAATAAAAATAAACGGAGCCTCTGATAATGATATACAGCCTTTTTTATTGGAATTGAATAATATTGCTAATTTCTATGGGCTACAGAGATTTGGAAGTGAAAGAATGGTAACTCATTTAGTTGGTAAAGAATTACTTCATAGAAATTATAATAAAGCTATTGAATATCTTCTCTCCTATACTTCCAAATATGATTCAAAGTTTTCAAAGGAAATACGAGAAAGAATTAGAGACCCAAAAAATTACCAAAAACTGATTAAAATTTTACCTAAAGGAATGGATTTAGAAAGAAATATTCTAAGTACAATAATGAAAGGTAAAGATTCCATTGCTGTTATTCGATCTATACCAATAAACATAAGACGACTATTTGTTCAAGCTTATCAATCTTATGTTTTTAATAAATGTCTCAGTACATCTCTTTTATGTAATGAAGATATTCAAAAATGTAAAGATGGTGATCTATGTTTTGAAATAGAGAAACCCTTAGTTTTTGGTAAAATTAGAAGATTTAGAGAAGGAATAGATTCAAATAATGATGTTATTCCAGCAATTAGGTTAATAGGTTATAATTACCAACCTGGAAAAAGCCGTTTTGATCATATTACTAAAAAAATACTTTCTGAGGAAAATATCTTACCTAACAACTTCTATATAAAAGACTTACAAGAATTAAGTGTACAGATGGGATTTAGACAAACTTTGCTATGCTGTAGTGAGTTTAAATATTTTGGAATGCTTGATCTGTCATTTAAATTACCAAAAGGATCTTATGCTACAACGTTGTTACGTGAATTATTAAAGCCAATAGATCCAATTAAAGCTGGATTTTAGAATTTTTATAAAATAAAAAATAATTTTCCTCTCAATTAAAAAGTAAGAATTTAATATCCCTTTAAATTGCAATTTTGATAAATTGGAATCCAACGTTTCCACGGTGGAAGGAATAATCAATACTCTTTCAGAATTTGAAAATAATATTGAGAATATTAATTCTAGTGTTGAAGAATTAAAGAAACATTTGCTATCTTTATCTAATAGCGAGATAGAACAATTACGACAAAAAATTATTAAATTAGCAAATGAGGAAGCAGAAAGAATTTTAGATAATGCTAAAAAAGATTCTGAAAAAGAATCAGCTTTAATTCAAGAACAGAGTGAGAAAGATTATAACCAGATAAAAAACAATATCGAAAAAAATTATGATAAGGCAATAGATAAGGTTATCAGTATGATTCTAGGAAATATAGATAATGAATCTAGTAATCCCCCCAACAAAACATAGATTTTATATTTGTTATTCTTATTACATTAACAAAAATTTAATTAATAAAAACCAAAATATGGTATTATAAAGAGGAGAATGATGATTAAAATTGGGAAAGGCTAACAAACCTCAAAGGATTTTTGGCACAGTTAGAGCTTTTTCTGAACGAGGTACAATGCTATCTAAACATGATTTAGAATCATTTTCTGATTCCAAAACTCTTGATGAATTTGTAACTAGATTAAAAAATACCTCATATGTTAATTCTTTGAGCAAAATTCAACAACCTATAACTTCTGAAAAAATTGAAACTGCTCTAAAAGAAGATCTTTTCAATTTTCATTCTTCTATGACCAAAATATCTAAAAAGGATCTTGTAAATGCGTATTATAGAAAATATATTCTCTGGAATCTTAAAATTATTTTAAAAAGTAAAGCTTTAGGAAAGACCTATGATGATATTTTTCCATATATAAATATGCATGCAGAAGAACTAATTGGAAGAAGAGATATTATTGTTAAAGCTTTAATTGCAAAAGATCTTGATGAGGCTATATCTGCTTTACAAAACTCTGAATTCGGTAGTGAAATTTCTTCTGCTGCTCAATTATACAAAGAAAATAATAATATTCAAACTTTTGAACTCTACCTAGATAAAATCTACTACAAAGGCTTGATAAGTGCTTTTGCTAATATAGGTAAACCTGCTGTTCTTCAGCCTTTAGTTTCGCTTGATCTAGATTATTATAATGTTTCAAGCACTCTTAGAGCTAAGTATTGGAACCTTCCAGAAGAACATATTAAATCATTAAGGATAGCAACAACCTCTCGGGTAAATGAAGATATTCTAAATAAAATGATACATGCAGATAGTGTAAGACAGGCAATATCAGAATTTTCTAAAACTGTTTATAAGGATATAGTTCCTAATCAAGGAAACGAAAGTGATATCAGTATTATCTCTGAAATAGAATCGAGATTTGAAAGATTGATCTATAAAAAATCAATGGCATTGTATGGAAGTGTATTTAGCTATGCACCTATGACTGCAGCTATTAAACTAAAAATGGTAGAAATTAAAAATCTAGTCGCTATTGCTTTTGGAATTGAACAAAAAATAGATCCAAAAAGTATTATAGATCAGCTATTATTAGCTGAATAGATTATATATAATTATTATTCCAATACTTTGTTATTTTATTGAATAATATAATTAATTTATTATTAATTATCTGTGTATCGTGTTAGTTAATTATTTTAAAATCAATACCCTTTTTCTTCATAAAGTTAATTAAAAGATCACAATGTTTCTCATTTTCCAATTCTAAACTTAAGTAAACACCTGCAGTTCCTGCAGCAATATTGGCACTTAACCTATCATGAACTACTTCTACAATATTTACATTTAAATCTGAAATACCATCTACTACTGTCTTCAATGCTCCTGGTTTGTCTTGTAATTGAATAAATATTTTTAACAATCTATTCATTTGCAAAAGACCTTTTGCTACTACTTGTCCAAGTAAATACATATCTACATTACCACCAGATAAAATTGATATTATTTTTTTATTTTTATTTTTATGTCCATTAGTTAGTAAATATGCAAGACTAGCAGCACCTGCAGGTTCTATTACCAATTTAGATCGTTCCATTAATAAGAACATAGTTTTAACAATTGAATCATCATCAATCAAAACAATATCATCTAAATATTTTTTTACTATTTCAAAGGTTAATTTTCCGGGAGATTTTACTGATATTCCATCTGCAATTGTAAATTCTCCTTTTTTTGTTTGAAGTGATCCTTTTTCAATAGATTCTTTCATTGCTGGAAAAGCTTTAGATTCTACTCCAATTATCTTGATATTTCTTTTTTTTGATTTTATAGCAATTGCAACTCCTGCAGCTAAACCACCACCACCAACGGGAAGATAAACTTCATCTAAATCTGGTAAATCCTCTAATAATTCTAATCCTAATGAACCCTGTCCTGCTATTACCTCTGGATCATCGAATGCATGAATAATTGTCTTATTTTCATTTTGAGCTATCTCTTTAGCTATTGCCCAAGCTTCATCGTAATCATTACCTTTGAGGATAACTTGAGCATTATATGATCTTACAGCTGCTATCTTTGCTGGAGATGCATGCATTGGCATTACTATTGTACATGGAATCTTTCTAATAGTTGCTGCATAAGCTACACCTTGTGCATGATTTCCTGCAGAAGCCGCAATTATTCCATATTTCATTTTTTCTTCAGATAGAGTTTTAATTTTGTAGAGAGCTCCTCTTACTTTAAAGGATCCAGTTTTTTGAAAAGCTTCATTCTTTAAGAAAATATTTGTACCAATTAAATTAGAAAAAGTATTTGATTTATAGAGAGGAGTCTTAACTACAAAATTGTTCAATAATTCCCTACCTTTAATTATTTCATCATATGTAGGTAGGTACTTTTTTGTTTCTAAATTTAATTCATTATTCATTATACCTTAGATCACATATATCAATTGTAATTATAATTTGCTATTTCTTTATTACTATATATTATATAATATTATTAGTATATCCTACTATTCTTATTATTATTATTATTTTTTTAAATAATTACAAATGTTCTTTATTATATATATAAAGTAATTAAGGAAATGAATCTATTCTTTAAAACTAATTATTATTTATATTTAATTTAATATATTTAAATAGCCTATTTGCAGGTTCCATTATATCTAAAATTAATTCTTTTTTAGAAACTCTATATTATTATCTATGTTGATTTATTTTCAGTTTCAATTTAGAACTACAAATTGTTAATATAACCTATTTCTAATATAAAATATATATTAGAAATATGGGAAGATACAAGAATTACTCCAGTTCAGGTAATAATGGTCTACTAATGCGATTACTAGGATATGCTTTCATTACATTTATTATTCCATTTGTCATTCTACTAGTACGAATATTAGCATATGCCCTAATTACATTTATTATTCCATTCGTAATTAACATGATAAAAAATAAACTAAGTAACCAACAACGTCTTTTATGTAATAAATGTCATGGAAGATTAGACGTAATTGATAAAGGTAATTTTTATTGCAAAAACTGCAAAATAATTAAATTTGATCGCTATTAACTTTCTTATTGTTCTATTTGGTATAGGTACTAGTCTATTTTTTCACTTAAATTATAATGGCTTTTATGTATTTGCCGAGCAAGTAAATAATACTAGTAATAATGAACTGTCTATTGAAAATATATTAAAAAGTGGTTCTCCAATATTAGGAAATCCAGATGCACCAATTACTATATTGGATTTTAGCGATTTTCAATGTCTAAACTGTGGAAGATATGTTAAGAATACTGAACCAATAATAAATGAAACTTATATACAAACTGGAAAAGCAAGTCTAGTATACAAATATTTTCCACTTGTAGGTTTTGATTCATTTAATCCTGCTTTGGCAGGACAATGTTCTCAGGAACAAGGGTTATTCTGGCAGTTTCATAAATTGTTGTTTGCCAATCAAAAACCAATTGATTCTGGCTGGGTAAGTAAGAATAATTTAAAAAATTTTGCATCTCAAATTTCAGGATTAAATTTACAAAAATTTTCAGAATGTCTAGATAGTGAACGTTATAAAGATCATATAAACGAAGATTTAGAAATGGCTAAAAAATTCCAATTGCGAGCAACACCTTCTTTTATAATTATGAAAAATGATGGAACAGACCAAGATTTCCTTACTGGTGCTCATCCATTTCCTTCATTTGCAGCTATAATAGATAATAAATTAGGGGAGAAACAATAATCTTATTTTAAGAGATAAGAATAAAAATGAACGCTAATACTTTAGTACCATCTTCTTTTAGAATTGTTTTTTCTAATTACATCTATCTAATTATATCTTTACTAGTGGCAGCTTTCTTTTGGATTATACTAAATGTTGCTGGAGAATTACTCTTTTTTTCTCCTATTTGGATATTTTATCTTCCTGATGATGCTGTGTTTGGTTTTATTCTTACCAATATTATTGCAGTACTTATTGGAATAGTTGTAAGTACAAATATTTACGTAATAAGAAATTCAAAGTTAAAACTTAGTAAATCTTTATTTTCAGGGACATCAATAGGATTGATATCCAGTGCTTGTGCAAGTTGTACATCAATAGGTTTTGCTTTAGTATCTACATTTGGAGGTATTGGAATTTTAATTTCAAACTTCTTATCTGTTTATGAAATTCCACTACGAATAATTTCTATTGCTATTTTACTATATGCAATATATTCTTCACATAATGAAATCATCAAAAGATGTTTACTAGATTTTAAAATAAAATAAAATAAATTTCTCTAAAATAGTCTATAAAACTATATGAGAAATTATTTTATCATATAGTTTTTATATATTTTACCTTTAATTAAAATATATCTTATTTTATTTTATAATTCAATAATTGACAATATCTTAAAATATAAATTGTTAGGATACATATAAATGCAAAATGAGAATAACAAAACAGAACAAAATATCAACGTCATAGGAATAAAAGTTTTAGAACAAAATGGAATAAACATAGATGAAATAATAAAATTATTAGTATATAATGCATCTGTAGAATTTGCTGCCTATTACTATTTCACAAATTTAAGAATGCATTGTACAGGACAAGAAGGAGAAAGTATTAAAGGAGTTATAGAGGATGCTAGATTAGAAGATTTAAGTCATTTTGAATCATGTTTATCAAGGATATATGAATTAGGAGGAATATTACCTATTGATGCACAAGAATTCATACGAATGTCAGGCTGTGAATTTCTTCAACTACCTTCACCTAAAAGAACAGATTTAAAAGAAATACTAAAAAAATGTTTAAAAGCTGAGCAAGGAGCTATAGTAAATTGGAATAGATTATGTAATTTAACTATTGGTAAAGATCCCGCAACATATGATGTAGCTAAGGATATTTTAAAAGAAGAGATTGAGCATGAATCGTGGTTCTTAGAACTATTATATGAAAGGCCTTCAGGCCATATTAGAAGAAAATACCCAGGTGAGAGACCTCATACGCACAAACATTCAAGATCATTAAATATATAATAGAATAAGATGTATCTAAAAAGAGATAAAATTACAAGGTAATTATTTTACCTTTTTTTATTAATATTTTATTATATTTTTATATATTTTTGTTATATCTTATTTTTAAGATCTATAATAAAACACTAATAATATTTTTTATTTAATAAACAAATATACTTAATTTATGAAATTAAAAAAAATAATTAGTTATAGTATACATGTCAAATAATACATGTAAACATATAGATGATATAGCGGTTATTTTCTATCGGTATTTACCTGTTATAAAACCACAATGTGGCATTTCAAATCCTATATTTTCTTTATTAGAGGCCTTTATGACTTTGTCTATTGTAGTATCTATCTTAACTAATTGATCTGAGTTCTAGTCCTCAACATAGACAAATTTGTTGTTAGGTATTGAATAAATTGTATATCCTAATTGGATGTTCTCTGGCAAACCTTTTCTAGGACTAAGCGTTTTAATTAATTGTAGTTTTGTTATATCGCTTATATTCCAAATTGATACATATGTCCATCATTATTTACTTCTTTATGCATTGAATCTTCTTCAGCAATATACAACTTTGTGTTAACTATTGTAATATCTGATACAGATTTCACAATTATCTTGATTATTACCTTTGAGTAAGAACTTATAGTATAACATCTAATATTTAAAGAATTTTATAAAGGGGTTGTATATCATAATCAAATAATATTTTGATAGTAGTAGACTATGGTTTTTTAAAATAAGAAATAATTTATTAATCAAAATGATTTTTGTTAGATAATTTGAATTCAAATTAGAAATGATTTGAAAATAATATAAAATAATCTTGTAGTGAAATTAGATAATATAAAAAGGAACATAACTAATAATATTTTTACAATTAAAGAATAAGTTCTATTTTACCAATATTAATATTTGTTTATTAAATTTTGCAGTGCCTAAAAATTATGCTTATCAATAATGGTTAATATATCTATATTATTAGATTATAGATGCACATTAATAATAACTTTTAAAGATTTTGAACAAAAGACTGCAAAATCTATGCAAGATCCCCTTCCAGGACATGAAGCACATCAAATTGTCATAGCTGCACCTCCGCGAGACGATGGTAAATTATATTCCGGAATAGCTACATTTGTTGCAAGTCAACCAGTTCAAACAGTAGTATTACATGGATACAATGCTTCTGCTACTGATCAAGAACATGATGATCCATTGAATGCACCTTTTGGTGATGGAAAAGTAGCAATATTATTGATGAAGCAATTTACTGATTCTCCAATTAGCGCAGGATCACTTACATTTGCAGGTTCTGCATTGGCATTTCATAATATTGATGGAAAACCATTCACAATAACCTACACAATTGCTGGAGAAATAAATCAACCAACACCAAT
>DATFBJ010000249.1:0-2709 GCA_035253885.1 Nitrososphaeraceae archaeon | reverse complement strand
ATCTACTTACAAATGAAGAAAGTGATCAATCTCTTCAATTTACTCTTCGTGCTTGGAAAATACGTAACACACTAAAAAAACAGATTGGAAAAGGAAAGTTTGTACTTGCAGAATATGAAAAAATAAAGCGAATTAGTATGCCTTTAGATGATGATCACTTGCTTTACATAACTACTGAAGTTGGATGTGATGCTATTAATCTGATTGAAAAGATTAAGAAGTTACGATTGTGAATTGGGAAAAATATTAATTTAAAAAGAATAGGTTTTACTATAAAAAGTTATCAATCTGGTTGTCCATCAATACAGGCACATTATCCGATAATAATGGCAAAGAATTCTAATTTACAAATACCTCTCTCCTCACCATCGTCATTAATGAATATAACACCATGGAAAGATGAACGATTAGAACTAATAGGTATTTCAAAAGGATTAATTGAGATTTTACAAGATTCTGGCTTTACAGTTGAAAAAATATTGGATTGTGGACCTTCTCATATTGCAGAAATATTGGGAATAGATGACTATATTGGAGAACTAGTATATCAAGAAACAAAAAAAGCAACTAGAAATATTATTTCTAGTTCTAATTTTTAATTAGTCATTATTATTACTATTGATGTCTTTTCAAAAGATTTCCTCATACTTTTTTGTTTCTTAAATAAAAAAATTACATTGAAGTAAAAGATATGTTTCAAAAATTATTCATTATTATAACTTTCATCTTATTATTGTTTCACAATCTGCAGTTCTTCTATCTCCTTCGAATCTGTTAAACTGTACTGCTATATCATTTCCTGCACCACATATGTAAGAATCACCTATTAGTTGATCATCACCTTCGTTTCCATTTAACATAGACCAAAATTACCTTGATAAATATTTTAATACTTGAAAACAGAACCCACATTTGATGGATAAGGGTTCGAATCCCACTTCCCGCATCAATCTTGAGATTTGTACAAAATCAATAAAGATGAGAAAATCAAAGATTCTTCAAAAGAGAGGTTGACATAAGAAATTATCTTTAACCAAGAAAAAAAGAAAAGAGATTGGTCTTTTATATAAAATAAATTCTATAACAAAAACCTGCTTAAAATTAAAGGTATAAATTTTAATGGATAATCAAAAGATTAATTGAAAATTAATATTTTAAAAATTTTGAAAAAGGTTCTCTAAGAAAAAGCACTATCCAGTTATTCAAAGAATAAATGGAAATATTTTGAATGTGATGGTATATACTATCTCTATACTTATTTAAAAACATCATATATAGGATATTATAGTTATAACTTTAGGAATATCATGATAATTACAAAAAATCAGTAATTAAATAATTTCTACTGTTTTTAATTAGTTTTTTAATTTCTTTTGTACAAGTTTTTTCTGAAGGTAGTCTAGAAAAATTACAAAATTGATTTAAAAAATCTAATTCTTCCTTTAACAAAAAATCAGTATCTACATCTTCATCAACTCTAAAAAGATAATTATATACTAATTTTTGATTAATTTGTTCTAATAGTATAAGACTTCGATATATTCTAGCCATCTCTGAACTATTGTGAGTTATATTATTGTTTATTAGCAATTTTATAAAACTTCTCTTTGGGATATTGAATATTCCATTCATTATACATCTATTAAATATAGATAATACTTCAAAATAATCTTCCTTTCCACTATATCCTATTATTGTTGTTGGAAGAAGTTTTAATATTTGCAAATTTCTCTTTAGAACATATCTTTTATCTATTACCAAATAAGATCTGCCAAAGGTAAGAATGGCATTTAATATTTGATTAGGAAGCCTTTCATCTAGTATGTCGTTATCTGATTTTATCTCTACTGGTATAAATGTTATATTTTCAATTTTACATTTCTCTTTTTTTGAAAATTCAGTAAATTGCTGTGTTCTCATAAGAATATTCTGATGTATATTATAATCTAAATATTCGTATTTCATTTTTTTAGATGAACAATAGGTTTCTTTTTTTGTGCTTTCTTTATGAATTAAAGCAATTACTAAATCAAAATTACGAAAATATCCTTCTTCTTTAATCTTAATCTCATAAATCTGAGAATTTGAAAAAGGTAGAAGATGATTGTTATTGATATGACCATTTTTAATTGATCTCTTAAATAATTTTTTTAGTTCTGATTGATTCATAGATATCAAAATAATACTATTTTTAAATAATAATAATCTATCAATCCTAATTTGATTAGCTCTTTATCATTTACTGATGTATTTTTTTATACTTTAAATAGACATAAATAAAAACTAATTACAGTAAAATTGATTAAAGAAGTTTATGTTTGTAATAATGACTCGTAATCGTACTATTTGTTATTAATTTTATTATTCCTTGATAGTCTGATGATGTTTCTAAATAATTTTTTCCTCTTCTTTTAGTATAGATTTAATCTTACTTCCAAAATCCTTTATATTTAATAGATGGTATAAGTCATAAGATAAAATCGTCACTATCTTCTTTTAATTTGGCAGTAATGAAATATAATTCATGTTGAATGTTCTATGTAATTGTATATAGAGAAACAAAGAATTGCATGAACTAAATCTCTGAATCTAATTCCAGATAGATATATAACTCAGTATTTTTAATCTTTAGAGATTAATATATCTTACATATTCTGAGACTTTAACTAAGAAAATACAAATACAAAGAATAGATGATAATACATATGA
>DATFBJ010000248.1:0-4067 GCA_035253885.1 Nitrososphaeraceae archaeon | reverse complement strand
ATCAAAAAAAAATACAATAATTATATTCTATTGTAGTGTATTAATAATGTTAATAATTACCTTTTATAGTGGATATAAAAGTGCAACCAATTTTATAATAACAGGAAAAATAATCATAGGAGATATATTGGTAGAAACTGAATTTCCTTTTAAGGGAACCATCAAATTAGTTAATTTTTTAATGATTTTTTCATTAATATCTTGGTTTACTGCAATTAAAATTTATGAGGATACCATTAAAAATCTAACTGTTAGAATAAAAACATTTATCCAGATAATTAGCATAATTGCTGCTACAATAACAATTTATGAATTAGTATACAATTTTACGATATGGAATTCGCTCATTACTAGTAACCTTTTCAATAATATTTTTGATCCTAATAATGCAAAGATACATTATCCAATTCCTGAAATACCATGGAATTTGTACTTTGTAACTCAAATGCTTTTGGCTGCAGTAATAATAACTTTTCATAGCTATTTTGTTATGACAAAATCAAAAAAACAACAATAAAAACAATAAAAAAATTCAAATCATGATTACATTTATAAATTTAAAATATATACTCACATTAATGAAGTCTTTTTTCCATTATACTAATAGTGCCTTAAAACAAGCTCATTCCAAGAGAATGAACACAACAATGATTTTAGTAGAAACCTTTCTTATACTATTCGTGCTTTTTAATCATACATATTCTTCTAATTATGTATTTGCTCAAGCAAATACAGCAAGCAATAATAATAATGCAATAATCAAAGATCCCGATAAGGAAGTCCCATCAGTAGTTGTCAATTTTGAGGAAAAAGAAGTGGAAATGGATCCCTTTTTTCATTCTCAAAGCAATCCATCAAATATCATCAAAGCTTCACAATTAAATGAAACCCAAGATAAGGTTGTAACTAAAATTGGAAATCCAAATTTATTTGAAACTCAAAGTGATATAGACACTAAACTTAATTTAAAACAAGGAGATAAAATTACCTTATCTTATGAAAAGCAACCTTTGGAAATAAAGGCATATTTAATAGATTATGATACTGAATACGAAAATGAAATTTATCCAATTAAACAAATAGACTTTTCAACATTTAGCGTTCCTACAGACGCACCTGTAGGTTTAAAAAATTTGGAAATACGATGCTCTTTTGACAATAATGAGCAGGTAACATATACAACGTCAGTATTTGTTGAAACAAATAACCCAATTGCAAATACACCCGATGTCAATGAGCAAAATAATGAAGAAAATAATGACAATGAAAATGAAGAAGAAAATAATCGACAATTATAATAATAATAGCAATAATTTTTTATAATATAAATAGATTAAAAATCTTATATAATTCAAATACTATAATTTGCCAATCTTTACTAATAATAAAATAAAAAAATATACTTTTTATATTATTTTAAATTTACACATCTCCTTTTTGAGAATTACAGATTAATAAAATTATAAAATGCTTATTTATAGACATTTATTACATAATTATGTAATTATCCTGAATTATTTTTTTCTAATAGCATTGAGATATACTATTCTAAAGTGTATGAAATTAGGTATTTCTATTAGCCCATGTTATTATAGTTAAAGTACTTATTACAGAACCAATAATTCCAGCAATTAAAGCACCTATTATAGAAGTATCCAGGAATTGAGGCATGTTTGTTTGAAACCAATTTGTAATATTAGGAAATAACAAATAAGCTCCAAAACCAATGACAAAGCCAACTAACCAGATAATAAATATAGCTAACTTTCTTGGCATATAATATTCCTCTCATCCTTATATTTTTTAATAATAGATAATAAAATTAATGTAAAAAAGATCATAGTTATAAATATTTAAAAAAGATAATAAAATAGATGGTTAATTTAGATAAAACTATATGTATATTATATTATACATATACCATTTTTATACAATTAACAATAATATTTGTCATATCTTCTTCAATTTTTCAAATAAAAATAATAATATTTATAATATATAATAATAATTATTTGGTTTAGTATGGAAAGAATTAACGGAGAAACAATTGTTGGAATCACTCTAGTTGTTTTGGCTTCTATCTTTATTTTTGCAGCAACTCAGAATGAGGTTTGGGCCATTATTTTGCCAGGAGACTATTTGATTCTAGCTATTGGTTTTGCTTTCATAGCATTAGGTGTTGTCACCTTGATTAGAAAGAAAAAATATGCATTTGAAGAACATGAAGAAGGCGCTCATCACCACTAATTCATAAAATTTTTTTAAAAATTCATCTGTATAATTAACAAGTTTTATTAACTATATCTTTTAACTTTGGTTGATATTTTGTGATTATTTACACATTAATGATAACATTAGCAATCACTTTTACTAGTATGATAAATGATATTGTTAATTCTGTTACTAATTTAATCTTACACCTTGGATATCTTGGAATTTTTACTGCAGCATTAGCAGAAACACTTTTTCCAATCATACCTAGCGAATTAATATTTCCTTTGGCGGGCTACGTAGCTCAAAGTCAAAATTTAGGAATAGGACAGGCAATAATGTATGGACTTATGGGTTCGTTAGGTTCAACGATTGGTGCTATTATAATTTATTTTTTATCTCTCAAAGTAGGTAGAATAGTTATTTTAAAAATTGGCAAGTATATTCTGATAAATGAAAATAAACTTCGAAAATCTGAGATATGGTTTCAGAAATATGGAAAGGTAGCTGTTTTACTTGGAAGGCTTGCTCCCGGTATAAGAGAATTAATATCAATTCCAGCAGGTCTAGCAAAAATGAATGTGATTTCTTTTGTATTATATACTTTTATTGGATCTTTTTTATGGAGTTTATCATTAACAATGATTGGATTTTATTTAGGTGATGCATGGGATGAATTTTCACAAGAATCATCAAAAACAAATCATATTATATCTATTATTATAATAATATCAATAAGTGCATTTTTAATTTACAAGTTTATAATAAAAAAGAGAATAAATAATCAACAACAACAAAAAGAATAATAATACTAATAAACTACTCCTTTAATTTTTCAGATTCTCTATAGAAGTAATTATTTTCTTTTCATGTCTAGACCGAAAGTCTCGATATATAGAATCTACTTCAATAGCTGATTGAAGGATTTTACTTTTCATCTTGGAAGAATTAAGAAACATTCTAGTATCTTTTGGTAAACAATGGCCGCCAATGCCATCGCGAGGTTCCAGAATATCAACATTCCATTTAGTATTTAGAGCTTCACGTAAATCTGAAAAATGAATATTATTTGCTTGACAATACAAATATAATTCCTCGGCAAATGCTATTTGAAGATATCTATGGGAATTCTCTATTATTTTTGTTAGTTCAGCTATTTCGATAGAAGAGACTGCATGCATAGGAATTTCTAAACTTTTATTATTTTTAGAATCTAGTATATTATCTTGGGAATAGAAAGTATCATCTATAAAATTTAATTGACTACTGCCAACATATATATTATTATTTTCTAGTTTGCTATAATGTAAAAGAATATCTTCATCATTAGAAATTCTAGAAGACTCGCTTTTTGAATTTCCGTTATAAAATTCTAAACCCATTTTTAGACAGCAAGGATTTACCCCTCCAATCACTCGTAATTGGTTAACACCATAATTTTGTTCATCAAGTGAATACCATCTATGTGGAGCATGTACAACATGTAATCTATGCTCTAATAATTCAAATACTTTTTTAGAAGTACCTTGTGGAATAGTACTTTCAATAGACACAAGGGATCCATTCTTTGCTTCTAAAGATATTTTATTGATGACAGAAAATAACCCATCAATTTGAGGAGAGTAAATATCACTTGGATTATGAGTCGAGATACAAATAATGTAAATATCAAAATCTTTAAAACTAGTTGTAGTTTTTATACCGATCTTTTGCTTTGCTCGAATCATTGTTTCGTTATTAATATCATATCCATATACATCAAAACCTTTCTCAAGAACATATTTAGCTACAGGTAAACCTAATTGACCAAGTCCAATAACTAAGACTTTCTGTAAATTTGTATTTATTGAATCGGA
>DATFBJ010000247.1:0-3860 GCA_035253885.1 Nitrososphaeraceae archaeon | reverse complement strand
TATAAATACCAACAATTTATAAAAAGAAAAAAATCATTATACTAACTTTTTTCTTCTAATCCATTAACTTAATTTTTGTAAATTATTGCTTCTGTAAACCAGGCTGGAAACATCTCATGTGCATTTCGTAGTAAATAATTTATGTTACTATCTAAAATATATGTTGATGCATGATCATCTTTGCTTCTTATACTTCTTCCATATGTTTGAGTTAATCTAACTATTGTATTCCACAAATACCAATTCATATCTTTTTTTCTTAATGCAGCAACTTTTTTATCACTCAAATCAGGATAGGGAATTTTAATAATGATTTGAAACCTTGATAAATCATCTTTTAAATCTAAACCTTGATAAAAAGAAGGAGATATTAGGACAGTAGGTTTTGGATTTTGAGAATGTCTTTGTAATATTTCTATTCTATCAGTATTAGGACTTGTTTCTATTAGACGTCCACGGTTTTCTTTATTTAAATTATTTTTAATAAATTCTAATTGAAAGTAAGAGGTCGTATGGATTATTCCTTTCTCATTTTTATGTATGCTCATTATATTGTTAACTGTCTTGGCGATAGTCGGAAGATTATCAATTATATTCTTACTGTTTAACCAGGCAATATTCATCAAACGGATGGGTCTATTTTCTTTTGGAAAATCAGATTTCTTAATACGAATAAACTTAATCTCGTCTTTTGATAATCCAGAAATCTTACAGAGATATTCCTTACTTAAAATGGTGGCACTCATAAATAATCCATAGTTACTTAAATCAAGAATTTCTTTGAAGTAATTAGAAATATCTAAAGGAGTAAGTGTTATCTTTCTAATTGAATCTCTTGATTTGCGATCTATATTTGTTACCAACCAATTATTTTTATTAGATTTCATATCATTAAGTACAAAATGGAGATTCTTTTCTTTATTGATACAGTCTATAAGATTATTTTCGGTGTATGGTTCTTTTAATTTATTATTTTCTATAGCAAATTCACTATCTTCTATAAAATCTAAAAGAGCATCTCTATATTCTTCGCAAAAATCAATCCATGTTTCTATTTCCTCTTCCTTTGTAGTTGGTAATTTAAGCTTTGGAAATAGTCTTGTAATATTATCATTATTGATAATGAAACTTTTAAAATCAGAAATTTCAGATTCAATATTATGCACCTCATCAAATACCAATAATTCTCTTTTCGTAACAATATTAGAAAAATACAAGTCGGAGAGAAAATATTTGTAATTGTAAATAGTGTGAGATGATTTTGTTGAAATCCATTTTTGATGAAAATATTTACATGGTTCCCATTCTATATTGTCAAATCGTAATTGTTTTTCATATTTTTTAATATATTTCATTTTTTCAAATTGTCCTATATTGACATTTTCAAATTTTGTTCCTAAACCATTCACCTTATAATCTAAAAGTCTGGTTTTATATACACAATCAAATTCTTCATCTTTTTGACATGGACCATATTCACATGTTTCATGAATTCCTTCTATTTCCTTTAATATACAAATGAAATTTCTTTTTCCTTTAGCTTCTTTAATGAAAGGAAAATCTTTAGAATACTGGTTTTGAAGATCTTTAGTCGAAGTACATATATGGGAGCTTCCTAGATACCTAGCCAAAGTTATAGCTATAGGACTTTTACCAAAGCCTGTAGGTGCTTCTAGAAATATATATTTTATATTGCTTTTAATGCAATCTTCAATCTCATCACATACTTTTGATTGATTTTTCCTAATATTTTGAAAGGGAAAGTAATTTAATAGACTCATAATTTAACCAATAACTAGTATAGATTATTGTCTCTCTATAATTTAATTTGCTTTAGTCTATATATTATTTTTACCAAAAATTAATTCTATTATTATATACTTTGAGTCGATGTTATTGTTATTGTTATTGTTATTCCTCTCTTCTTTTTCTTCCCCTTAAAATTTTTCGATTTCGTCTTTTATTTACATAATGTCTATTAGGGATATTTCCTGTTATCCAGTCTTCACTCAGGGGTTTTCGTGCTCTTCGAGCTGATTGGGGTCCAATTCTTTTACCCAAAAAAAGCCTACCTTTTTTTGCTATTTTTCCCATTGTCTACTATATGAATACTAGACAAAAAGATTAATTAATTTATTGTTTTTGTCTGTTTCTTTAAGATTTATCAAAGGAATAATTGGAAAAAAGGCGAGATAGCCATATATTTTATTCTAAGAAAATTTCTCCATTACTTTTGAAGAGATCGACTTCATTTTTAACTTTATCATGTAAAATGATCAGTGTTTCGTAAAAATTATATTTTTTTTGCAATGCTTGCAAATAAAAATTCAATGTGTATAGATCATCAAAAATCTCTTTTACATTTAAGTTTGTTAAATCCTCATTGTATAGATTTATTTCAAATTTATGGTCTTGAGTTTTGATCAATTTTAATATTTTCATCTTTGTCAATTTTTTATACTTAGATTAAAATATCTTATTAATTAATAAGATCAAAACAAACATAACCTAAATAGACTTGAGATATTCTTTGTGAAAAATCTAGAAATTCAAGAAAGTACATTTAAAAGATTTGATGCATTGTTAAATGATTTAATGGAAAAAAGAAAAAGAAATATGGATTATGATGATTTACTAAATGAATTGATAGATAATTATCAACAAAATAATTGGGATCAGTTTATAGTAGCAGGTGGATAAATTATTACTATTATTGCATCTATTTTTTAATTATCTTTAAATGATAGTTAGTTGACTATTTTTTACATTATAAGTCTGATAATTTTTATATATATTGTATACTAATTAATTCTGTTATGATAGCTTTATAGCATATTATGATTAAAATAAATTAAAAAAAATTGTTTATTATAAGCATAAATTTTTAAATTGTATTTATTAACACTATTCGATAAATTACATATAGATTAATAGATGAGAAATATTCTTTCTTAGATTAAATCTTGAGGAATATAAATACAGTAGCATTTAGTGAAATTATTTTGTATATATAATCAAGCCATCAATAATAGTAAGCTTTTATCCTGTTTTATCTTAAATAAAGGAAGAAAAGATATTGTGGTAATTATATGTTTACGATTAATTGTTTTTTCTATTTTGTGCTAATCTTGTTTGTTTAACTGCTTTTGATTTTTTATTGTTAACTGTGATTCTTCAATTGTTTCTATCAAATTATCTATTGTAATCGGTTTTTGAATAAATTTAAATTCTGAAGTATTTTTGTGTCTAACATCATAATCACTTACTAATATTATTTTGATATTTTTATCAATTTCTTTTATTTTTTTACCTAATTCATATCCATTTATTTGAGGGAATTGGTAGCCAGAAATTACTAAATTACACTTGTCAAGATTATTTTGGATAAACTCTAATGCATTTTCAGGATTATTAAAACCGCAAACTTTATAGCCATTTTTTTCCAAAATTTCTTTAAATAGAGTAACTAACTCAAGATTATCATCAACTAGAACAATAGAACATTTTTTATCAATAAAAGAAAGATTATTGTTAATTTTTTCCATAAAATACATTTACAAAAAAGTACTAGATAAATATAAGTATGGATATTATCTAATGTATTATCAGGCTCTTAATTTAAGATAATTATCTCACCTCCCCCCTAACTCAAAATAATTATTACTATTTGCTATTGTATCATTATACATAGATACAAAGAAGAATTGTATCCAGTTACGTACGTGAAATAGATTGCATTCAATTGAATACATAGGTAATAATCATCAAAAGACTCAATTCTATCTTTCAAATACTATTAAGTTGTTCCATTAGACCTTTCTCTATTGAAGAATATAGATAGTGTTTCAATCTCAAGACAT
>DATFBJ010000246.1:0-3960 GCA_035253885.1 Nitrososphaeraceae archaeon | reverse complement strand
ACCAAGGTAAAGGCATAGCAACAGAATGTGTTAAACTAGTTGTTAATTATGCATTTGATGTATTGGAATTAGAAGAAATTTCAGCTTATGTTTTTCCCGATAACAATTCATCTATTAGAGTTTTAGAAAAAAATGGATTTGAAAAGACAAAAAAGGTAAACGAATACCATCCTATCTCAAAAAGATACAGAAATTCCTTAGTTTATATAATAAAAAATAAAGAATGAGAAGCATTAATTCATATTACTACCAATAGGGGTACAAAAATAAGAGTCTAATATTAAAGTAGAAGATGGATATTTAAGATTTTATTATTAGAAAATATTTTTTGTTACCAATGAGAGTATTCTATACTCTAGTTCTGGAAATAATTGGGAAAGTATATAGAATTTAAAATTTAACTTTCATAATTTGTTAAAATAAAAATTGATTGACTATAAATATGAAAGGATATGTGAATGTATATAACATAATTTCACAAATTATTAGTATATATAAGATTAACTGTATATTACAATAATGATAATAAAGTAGAATTTTTTTATTACTTTAACATTTTTTTTACAGTATTTGTAAATAGCTTTTTATCAACTGGTTTTATCAATATTTGTTCTTTGGATAAACCCGGAACTATAGTTAATATTTCATCTGATACATCTAAAATAGTTACAAAAAGAATTTTAATTGTTGGATCTATTGATTTTATTTGTTGTTGTAATTGGAATCCATTCAAACCATTCATTCGGATATCAAGAGTGATTAGTAAATCATCAAAATTTGAAAGGCCTTTGATATATTTCAATGCCTCAGTAGGGTCTGTAAAAGAAATTATTTCATAACCATTATCATTTAAAAATGATTTATAAGTAAGAAGTATATCTGGGTCATCATCGACTAAAATTATTCTTTTGTTATTATTTCTTTGAGGAAAAAATAAATTCTTTTTACTTTTAGTTTCTATAAAATAGTCAGTAGAAGAACCTACTATTTTCTTCCTAAAAGAGTATTTAGTCCTACTATCATCAATCGACAATTTATTAACTTTTTTTATACTGTATGTAGAGTATCCAATAGTTTCGGTTATTTTACATCCACCATTATTTATAAAATTATAATTGTTAGCAATATTAGAAAAGGATTTTAAAATTCTATAAAAATTATCTCCTATAATTATTTGATTAGGAATAGACAGCGAAGAAGAATTTATCTTTGAACAAAGATTTATAGTTGAACCAAATAAATCTATTTGACTGTAGTTACCGACTAAAGCTAGATCTAATACACCATAATCAATACTAATTCTATAGTTGAATGGAGGAAGATATTGCTTAGACAATTCTTGATTAACAGCGTAGCGGGAATCTAAGATTTTAAATCCACATTCAATAACTTTTCTAAAAGCTTGTTCATTCTTATTATCAGATGTTTTTGGAAAGTATACTAAGAGACAATCACCAATATTTTTAATAACTTTTCCACCATAACTTTTAACTATTTTCGATATTGAATTTATAAATTTAGAATAATAAATTCTAATATGTTCTAAATTGTCCATTGTAATAGTATTTTTAGTTGAATCTACCAAATCAATAAAAAGTACACAGCTTTTTATTGAATTACCTGAAAATCTTATTTCTTTTGAAGTAAAATTTCTCATTTAGCAGTATTGTTCCTGAAATCATTAATTACAAATGGAAATTTATTATTAGTATAAGGCAGTAGATTTAATAAATTCAATTTTTTTTCTCACGTGAATATAGGTTGTTATAGAAAATTCAACTATTAGAATAAAAAAATTAATAAAAATTTAGTAGCTGTAATAAGATTTTCTAATTTTATTTGCAAAGTTAAAGTAGTTTTGAACAGATTCATTATAATATTTTTGTGCAATTTCTATCGATTTGTTAAAAGTTTCTGTAGATGTCAATATTAATTCATGACTTTTTCTTGTAGCATTTATGGTATTGTCTATAATATTTTGATTATTTTTATTGTATGCATCATAATGTTGTTTGGGAATGATATAATTATTCCAATAAGATTTAGTAGAATCATTGATAAATTTCAAAAATGCTGATTGATAAGTATTAAGAATATTATTTTGTAATTCTATATAGTTGTTTGAGATTGATTGGATTATGTTAATTGTCGTTTGTTGATATTTGTTTGATATATCTATGCTTTTTTCAAGAATCGCTTTGTTTGTTTTTTGATATTCATTGATGCTATTGATTGGTTCTGAAATAGTGGATGTTGTATTTGCTAGTTGTTGTCTTTGATTATCTAGAAATTCTTTTGTTTCTTCTTTTATATTATTACTTTGTTTATTTTTGGCTTCTTCTTTTATGTTAATCATAATAGTAACTAAAATTCTTAGCTTGTTGTGGTTTATAAATTATAATAAATTAGAAAATTAAAAGTAAAAAAATGAATAAATCATATTAAATTCTATATAAAATTGATGTTTTTTTACTTAGTTTGAATTGTTAATAATTTTCTTTTTATTTTATCAAAAAAATAGAATTTATCATCATTAATAATTATAAATTTTGGTTGATATATAGTAATTGCATTACTATTACAAGAACGTTATTTATAGAATTACGGTATTTATTATAGAATATTTATTTATAATAATTTTCGTGAATGATAAATGTAGGTAATAACACTGGGAACTAATTGTAATTAATAACATCTTAAAATAATGTTACCATTTAAGACCTTCTTTTTTAATAAGATTCTACAATTATTTCTTGTAGTTGTGAGGTAATTTTTATCTCTAATTCAGTTTTAACTAATCTTAATAACACAAATTAAGTATCCTTTAATTCAAAATAAGATAGTCATAAATAGAAATAAATCAATAATCGAGGAAAATCAATTTTACATATATGATGGATTATAGTATTTAAAATTAGATAAAAGTCATAGTCTACTATTATTTATAGGCAATATAGATTTCTACTACAATTGATTGTTACTAGACTATGGCTACATTATGACAATTCTGTTTGGAGTTCTTTAACATTTCACATTATATTATTTAGTAGTTTGAGATTAAATATTAAGAAATGATAAATAAGTAAATTCATTATTAAATAAAGATCTAAATGAGATTTATAATGAATAGTGTTTTAAACTAGAAATTTGAAGAAATAACCTTTAACAATGATATTTAAAAAATTTAATTAATTGATTTTGTTGTTACTTTATCATTGCTAATCCTAAACTAAAATAAATAGTGGTTAAAGATATTAAAAACATTTATTGTTATTAAAAAGGTAAAAGAAGAGACTCATTGAGGCTCATGTAATATTATATTACATGTCCTCTAGTTTGGTTTTTCAGTCCAAAGAACTCCAAACAGAACCTCTATAATTAAATTGAGAAATATAGTTAAATAAAGTTTTAGATAAGTTTTCTATATTATATTAAATTGAGATTATAAAGACAAATATTATATTTTCTAAACTAAAAAACCTTTATGCTATGGCATTTAAAAAATGAATCTTACGAAGATCAAGAAAAAATGTTCTTGGAATTATTTAATTGTTCTTTCAACAACCATTTGAATAATAAATTTAGATACAATAAAAAAATAGAAAAATTTTATTTTCTTCTTGCTATTATAGTATGGGTTCTATCGACATACCATCGAATGGAATCTTTGAAACCTGTCCACCAATCAAAAAATGAATCACTTGTTTCTGCCTGAAATAATAAGAATCCATTATATTCTGTTCCCCAAGCATGGACATATTCCCCTATAAGCTCTATTCCTTGAGGTAGAGTATTTTTTAGTTCGTTCCATTCATTCTTGGATTTCTTTTTTTCTTCACTTGTCATTGCTCGAAATTTATAAAATACTAAAAAGGTTGTACCATGTTGAGCTGTATGATGAGTCATGTTGTTTTATTATAGTAATTGAAATTAATAAATATTTTAATTCTTTTAACTGAC
>DATFBJ010000245.1:0-3119 GCA_035253885.1 Nitrososphaeraceae archaeon | reverse complement strand
ACCAAGGTAAAGGCATAGCAACAGAATGTGTTAAACTAGTTGTTAATTATGCATTTGATGTATTGGAATTAGAAGAAATTTCAGCTTATGTTTTTCCCGATAACAATTCATCTATTAGAGTTTTAGAAAAAAATGGATTTGTAAAGACAACTGCTGAGATAAATGAATACCTCCATTATCACATAGATGCAGAAATTCTTTAATTTATATAATTAAAAAATAAGAATAACAAGTTCCATTAAATATAATTTTATACCTATCAGTGTCTCTATTTCTGTTCTTGCTATGCAATATTAATTAATTGATTTATAGGTTATTTGTATCTAGCGATGCTTAAGAATTAATAAAAGAGAAAGAAGAGAAGAAAAATAGGAGACAGCCAGTATAAAAATCATTATAGTATATGTTTTCTAATATATCTTATGATGATAAGGATTAGTTTATCTAATCATATTTTTTATCATCGTAACAGTAATAATAAGAAGAATAATGCTCGCTTGGAAGAAAATAAGCAATTGGAGTTATCATCAAAATGCATTGAGACGGAATCCATTACATTTAATGAATTATGTCCTATATGGTCTAAAAAATTATCTTTAGGATTGGATAGAAGAGATAAATTCATGATTGAGCGAGATTCAAAGTATTGTATTGTAGGTGAAGCGTGGAAATTTTCACGAAGATATACTGGATATTATTTAGACCCTTTAATTCCACTTGTTGGATGCTGGACGTGTACAAAGTATTCACACAAATTTGCAAAGATTTCAAAGAATAAAAATAAAAAAGAAAATTTAACAAGAAGTGATTTTGAACCTTTCATTGAATATTTTATGAAACATTGGAATGAAAAACATGTGAATGAAAAAATATAAAAAAACTTGAATGATTATAGAGAATACATATTGTTTCAGAAAAAAAATAAACCATTTTATGAAAAATTAGGATACAAATTATCTATAATGATAGATAGATTTGTTATGAAATTTGAGTCTTCTTGACTTTTAATTGATATTGCTATTACATGTTGGATTTAGAGTTTATTTTGATAAAGGTTTAATGATATAGTTTATTATTTATAAATAGTTATACATTTGCATAATAATAATAATAATAATAATAATGAAGACCTAGAAGAAAAGAAGGTATTAGGTTCTGGTGGTTTTGCTTTTGTATATTTGACAGAAGATGAAGAATTAAAATTCAATCTAGGAGTACCACATTTATTCTTTGCAAATATAGGAAGATTAGACAAAAAGAGATTTACAAAATATTATTGTAAAAAATGTGGAAAAGAATATTCCGGCTCTCCATTAATAATATATGAGAATCCAAATGAAGAGATTATTGAAAATGTCATCCTACTAGAAAAAGGAGAATACAAATGTATGATATGTAAAAATATCATAGCACAATATCGCAAATTCAACAAATAGATATAATGAGATTAATTCTTAGTAGCTAAATATTTTACTTACAGTATACACAAATAATACCGATAGCGGTTCTAAAATATGAGTCTATTTTGTAAAGATACTATTACTATCTTATATTTAGCTTTTATTATTAGAAACTTATAGAAAATTATGTTTGATATATTATAATGGCATTATTATATAAATAATTATTTCATAAGAAATGAAATTTCGTATTTCTTATAATATTTCTTTTTATTAGTCTGTGATTTTATTGTATATGAATGACCAGTATTAGACCAAAATTCTGCAGTAATTGTGGTGAGACATTAAAAAATTTAAATTATGAAGAAATTAAAAAATGTCCAAAATGTGGAATTGACATTCTTCAAACAGCATTCACAACACCTAAAACATCAATTGTAGACCAACTACCATACAAAAGTCCAGGAACAGCAGCACTCATAGCATTTATCGGAGGAATATTTGGTTTACTTGGTTTAGGTCATATATATGTTGGAAAGGTTGGAAAAGGAATTGAAATACTAATTGCAGGTATCATCATTGCTGCTTTATTTTTTATTACGATAATGATGGGAATAATGGGACCAATACTGGGAATGGGACCAATGATGATGGACCCAAGCCAGATGCCATTAATTATTTTACCATTTATCTTAGGCATCTCATATTTGATATTATGGATATGGCAAATATTTAATGCTAGAAAATTAGCAAAGAAATTTAATGAATCAGTCCTAGCAACGGGAAAAGAACCATGGTAAATATAGATATTCTTATATTTCAAAGCTGTTATCTGTAATTAGTATTATATGTATAACAATAAAAAATTATTATTACAGCAAAACAACTATAATTTTCCGACTATGTTATTTCTAATTTTCATCTTTTCAGAGAAAAATAGAAGGTAACTCAAATTTGCCGTTTGTCTTTCCTTTTTTAAATCATAGCAGTAAAGGTCATATAATTAAATATATTGTATTTCCTTCAATTTTTCTTTCAGTAATTGCTCTATTATCTGCCAATCCATCTTTATGGGTGTCATCATCTATACATCATTTTTATATAGAATCATTTGGTGCAGTATTTGCTGGAATACTTGCATTCTATTATATTTCTAGAGCTCATATCTTGAATGATAAATTTAGTCTCTTTATTGGCATTGGTTTTCTAGTTAATGCTTTAATTGATTTGTTGCATGTTACTGTTTCTTTACTCAATATGGATAATAGTGTGTTCTTAAATCACTTTATTCCACAGACTTGGTTTGCTGGAAGATTATTTCTTAGTGCAATGTTTGCTATAGCAATTTTTAAGTATAATTCTTTTTCATCTATCACTTTGAATATTAAAGAAAAACAACAACAACAAATATCTTCAAACAAGAAGAATAATAATAACGAAAATAGTAGATTATCAAATATACCTTTATTGTACCTAATAGTAGTTACTTTGTTTTCTTCAGTAGTATCTATAAGTTCATTATTTGTAGCTTTTCCATTTGTGATACTTGATAATTTTCCTTTACATAGACCTTATGAGCTTTTTCCATTAGCATTATTTTTATTTTCATTATATTATTTCTATAAAAATAAAATTTATAAAAATAGTGATATTCTTTATGTTAGCATAGTCATTTCTATTGTAGTAGGAATTTTTGGACAAATAATAATGTCATATTCA
>DATFBJ010000244.1:0-8144 GCA_035253885.1 Nitrososphaeraceae archaeon | reverse complement strand
TTCTATTTTCACGAAGGGATGTTCGTTCGCATTTTATTAAAAAAGACATACCATTGACAACCATATTAAGAATTATAAACGCTGCACATCATGCACCTTCTGTAGGATATTCACAGCCATGGAATTTTATCATGATAAAAGATGAATATGCAAGAAAAAAAATTAAAGAATCTTTTTTAAAAGAACATGAAAAAGCAATAAAATTATTAGATAATGATAAAATAAAACAAACAAAATACAAGTCTTTGAAATTAGAGGGTATTTTAGAATCAAATATTAACATATGTGTTACTTATGATTATACTCGATTTGCACCATTTATAATAGGAAAGACAACTATTCCAGAGACAGGAATTTATAGTGTTTGTTGTGCTATTCAGAATTTATGGCTTGCTGCAAGAGCTGAAGAAATTGGAATGGGATGGGTGAGTATTATTTCAAATAAAGAATTAAAAAAAATATTAAAAATTCCAAAACATATTAAACCAATAGCTTATCTTTGTCTTGGATATGTTTCTGAATTCGCAATACAACCTGATTTAGAAAAATCAAAATGGCTAAAGAGAATGGATCTTGATGAGTTAATCTATGTTGAGAAATGGGGTAAAAGTTTAGATAGAAACAATCAATGGCATATTTCCTAGTCATAAAAAATTAAGGCTTGGATATTATTATTAAAAAATTTTGGATTATAGATTGTTCTTAAAAATGATTTAAATTTATTTTTTAAATATATATTCTCAATATATCCTTTTTTATACTTTCAATAACTTCTCTGAATAATGCAAAAAATAATATTTCTTTTTAACTACTATATTATTTATTAGTAGGTATGAGGTTAAAAAAAATATATCTTGCTATAGGTATTATACCCATAATTCTAGTTATTATTTTTATTTTAAATAATAATAACAATATTGTTTTTTCAACAAATAAAAAAGAATTTGATTTGCAAATTGATGCATTAAAAGAAGAGCAATCTTTATTCACACATACAAGAGCTACTATAACTAATACAGGCAAACAACCATTGACAGATATTAAAGTGAATTATGGAAACAAAAGTGAAATAGTTTCAATTCTTGAACCAGGACAGTCATATCCTCTAAGTCCTCCTCCTGGAAGCGATCTTCAAAAAATAATTGTTACCTCTGAACAAGGAATTAATATCACAAAAGAATATAGAACACCTATTAAAATGCCCGGTATGATGGGTTCATAGTAGATATATTCAAAAAAGATAAAAAAAAGACTTAAAGATAAAAAAACAACAAGAATTGAAATCCTAAAAGATATGATTTTAAGATAAAAATTCTTTCCATCCAACCTCTTCTAATTTATTTGCTTTGGTAATTACTTGTTTTTTCATTTCTTCTTTATATTTTTTAAGTTTGTCTAGTAACAAATTATTGTGAGTTCCAAGTATCTGGCAAGCTAAGATACCTGCATTTTTTGATCCATTTATAGCTACAGTAGCCACAGGAATACCAGGAGGCATTTGAACAATAGATAGTAAAGAGTCTAATCCTTCTAAACTTGTTGAGCTCTTTATTGGAACACCAATTACAGGAATAGATGTCAAGGAGGCAACCATTCCTGGAAGATGTGCTGCACCGCCTGCACCAGCAATTATAACCTTTATCCCTTTCTCTATTGCATTAAAAGCATATTGAACCATTCTTTCAGGAGTTCTATGAGCCGAAACAATAGTCAGTTCATATTCAATATCAAAGTGTTCTAAAATTTCAGCAGCATCTTTCATAACCTTTAGATCAGAATCACTTCCCATAATAATTGCAACTAGAATTTTTGACAATCTATATCCTTATCACTATTCTCCTATCAATTAGATTGGATTATCTCTATTGAATTTTTTGCTTCAACCGCTCTCTTTGTTGCTTCATCTAAAGTTTGACCAGTACAAGTAATATGTCCTAGCTTTCTACCAGGTGAAGTTAACTTTTTTCCGTAAATATGAATTTTAGTAAAAGGAATAGATAATAAATGACTTAGACCAATAAGTTTATAATTTCCTTTAAAATTGGTTGGTCCGAGAATATTTTTCATAACAGTAGGTCTTAACAGTTGGGGTTTAGATAAAGGAAGATTTAAAATTGCTCTAATATGTTGCTCGAATTGAGAAATTGAACATCCCTCTATACTATAATGGCCAGAATTATGGGGACGCGGAGCAATTTCATTAATAAAAACTTCATCACTTTTTGAAACAAACATCTCAATTCCAAATAACCCCACATCATTCAAACAATTCATTACCTTTTCTGCAATAATCTCTGCATCATCTTGGACTTTTGAAGAAATATTAGCAGGAACCATAGTTGTATCAAGTATATTATTTTTATGTATATTTTCGGCTATTGGAAAGGATTCTATTTGTCCTGCTTTATTTCTGGCAACCATTATTGAAATCTCCATTTTAAAGTCTACAAATTTTTCTGTAAAAATGTCACGATTCTGAAAATAGGAATAAGCAATTGGAATATCGTCTTTGGATTTTATAAGATAATTACCTCTTCCATCATATGATTCTTCAGAAGCTTTTAGCATGAATGGATATCCGAATTTTGTTGCAGCAAGTGTAAGGTTATCTTGTGAATAAATTTTTGTAAAATCTGTTACAGGCAACCTATTTTCCTTAAAGAAAACTTTTTGCCTAAATTTATTTTGAATAATGTGAAGAGAATGTGGGGAAGGAAATATAGGATAATTTTTTGATTCTAGATTTTTTAGGGCTTTAGAATTACCTAACTCTATCTCATATGTGATTATATCACAATTTTTTGACAATTCATAAATTTTTTCTTCATCTTTAAAATCGGCTACAATTAATTTATCGCAAATGGTAGAAGCAGGACAATCTTTATTTGGATCTAATATAGTTATACCACGAAACATCCTCTTAGCTTCTTGAGCTATCATTTTTCCTAATTGTCCTCCTCCAATAATACCTATTTTAATTGGGTTATGAATTGATAATTCATCAAGCAACGTACACATGAAGATAATTATCTTTAATTCTAAAAGAGGTGTTAAAAACTTATCAAAAAAAAAGGGCCAGAAAGAAAATTGACCTTTTCTTGCTACTGACTGCTAACAAATAAAAAAATAATTAGTAATTTGCCATAGTCAGAGAAGAATATTTCTGTAACGAGGATTAGAATGCATACAAGAAAACAAATTTATATTTAGGGATCTACTCTCTTCCAATCTCTAATCTGCCATAATCTAGATATCATTTATTTAAATTTTTTATATATATATTATATAACACTTTTCACAATATTTAATTAGAAGAACCTTCTATATTATTGTGTGATAAAAATTAGCCGCCAGAATGGGTACATTCATGCAGAGAAGAGACAATACTCTGATAAAAAAGAATGTAGCCATTGTGAGGGTGTTGGCTGGATCTATGAATTCTATAACGATCCTGTATCTTGGCGAATCTGTCCTTATTGTTGTGATGACAAAAGACTGATAAAAGCGACTCCATAAAATAACCTCTACCAAATTTTGATTTAACCATCCTATACTTCTTTTTAGAGAAGAATAGAAGAGACATATTTTTTCTAATTCTTATATCTCACTGGAAATAGAAAAGTTAAACAAGGACCTTTGAAAAAGACATAGTTATGCTTAGAAAAGAAGAGGCAGTAAAAAGATGGTTTCCCTTAGCTGCTATTGCATCGGGTATAGCATTTGTTGTTACATTTTTACTGAATCTTCCAGTTGAAAGAGTAATTGTAGCCACATTATTAGCAGGAGTTCTAGTTTTTAGTGGATTTTTTTTTAGGTCATTTGGTAAAGATGAAGCATCATTTGATAAAGATGAAAAAGACTTAAAATAAATAGATTTCAAACTAAAAATTGTTTACAAATTTTTAATGAAAATAAGTTTTATCAAATGATTTAAAAAATTGATCTTGCCATTATTTTAATTTCTTAACATTATATTTTATAATAAATGGTGGTTAAATTTTTAAGCCAAATCTATTCAATTCTACTTTTTCTATCTATCAGTATACTTACCATAATAATAGTCCAGACTTTATATTCTTTCATTCAAAATGAATTGCATATTCAGACATTTATTGTGTCTATTATTATAGAAATAATATTTGTATTTGTGATTATAAAAGTATATGACGAACTAGGATGTAAATGGGAAAGTATTAAGACAATTCCCATTTTAAGGAAAAAGAAAGAAGAAATTCTAACCACAGTTCAGAATCATTATTATTACAAAGATAATAATAATACTTTAGATTCAAAAACGAGATTTTGCTCTAATTGTGGAATATCCATAACTAACTATACTATTAATTCCAATATAGAAAATATTCCAAGATTTTGTAAAAATTGTGGTTTTTTGCTCAAAGAAAATATCATTGACGTAAATCTACAACAAAAAGAATGGTCTTTTTATCATTAATAGATTAAATTGCTTACTTTTTAATAATATTGTAGGAAAATGTCAAATCTAAAAATGGGATATATTTTAGTGATATCATTATCTTTATTATTAGGTTGTTTTAGTTATTCTTTTTTTAAAGACGTTATTAATGGAATAGAAAAAGAAGACTTTTTTGTATTTGCTTCTTCAAATAATTATATGAAAGAATTTTTCGCAAATGCTAAGGTTACTGATTCTGAATATTTGAAAGGCTCTGCAATTGTGAACAACTATAGAATAGTACTAGATATAGCACTTACGGATAAACAAGTACAAGAAGGTCTAGCTATTAAAAATTCCCTTAATGAAAATGAAGGGATGTTATTCTTTCTTGGAGAGCCCCAAAAAGCATCTTTTTGGATGAAAAATATGAAATTTCCGATAGATATCATTTGGTTAAATGAAAACTTTTCAATTGTCCACATTGAACAAGAATTGCAACCATGTGAATCAGTATCTTATTGTAAATCATATAAACCTAATTCTGAAGCATTATATGTTTTAGAAACTACAGCAGGCTTTACAAAAAGGCACAATCTGCAAATAGGCGATAATGTTGATTTTCAATTAATCAAATAAGTTTAAAAATATATATAATAATTTCTTATTTTAATTGTTATAAATTTGTAAAATAATAATAATAATATAATATTTCAAACACTTTTTAATATTCTTAATTCTATTCACAATTGACCATTATACGGCCATCTCTTTCCTTATCGAATAAGCTTTTAAGTGCTTCTCTTATTTAATTTAAAGAAAATTCTTTCCAACTTTTGTTTTAAGAATATCTGATAATTTAACAATATCTTCAAGTTCTTTTCTAGTTCCCCATTTGATCCAATTATTTTAATCTGTTTTGCATATAAAGGTTGAAAATCTAATTCTACAGTTTTCTGTTAGTACTCCAAAAGTTAAAAGACGTCCATTATAATTTAATAATTCTAATTCTTTGCTCCACGTTTCTTTTCCAATAGAATTAACAACTACATCAGACAGCTTTCCTTTTTTTAATTTCAAAACTTGTTTCAAAAGATTATCATCATTGAAAACGATATGATGTGCTCCGAATTGTGTTAACCATCTTTTTCTAGTAACAGATATTACCTTGGCTTTTTTATATTTGCCAAATTGAGTTACAAATAATCCTGTACTTCCTGGTCGTATATGCAGAACTAAAATATGATAGAAGATGATAATAATAATAATAATAATTTTATTTCTAAACTATATGTAGATTACCTACAACAAGAAGTACAACTACTATTAATATTACTATCATAGCTTAAAATGAATTGAAAAATTTTACTTCTTATTTTAATGCATATACATTTAAAATGTTGCTAGTTTTGATATTTATATAATTCCAACTCCTATCTACTATGTCTAACTTTTGAAATTTTATATCTTTGGATACATTTACAATATTCTCAAAAACATTTTCGCTAATTAAAATTTGATTTGGTTTTGCCAATGCAGTTATTTTTGCTGCAATACTGATGCCAGAACCAATTAGATCAATATGAGAAGTATCCAAATTTTTTCCATACAATACAACTGTAGATTCTCCTAGGTCAATACCTATCTTTACCTGAATCTGTGGAAGTTTATTATATAAAACAGGATTAATAACATGGCTAATAATTCTTACCATAGTTTTTGCAGAATCAAGTGCATTGAGACATGCCTTCTGTGGGTCAAATTCTGCTGGAAAAATTCCTATTACTGCATCTCCAACATATTTTAAGACATAGCCACCATGTGCAGAAATTATAATACTCATCTCCGTAGAAAAAATATTAATTATTGAAATTAATTCTTGAGGGGAGAGCGACAAACTTAGTTTGGTTGATCCTACTAAATCAACACATAGAACTACTAATTTTGTTTTATTATTGATATGTCTCCTAAGATAATTATTACATTTTAAAGTGGATAAATCAATAGGTGGACCTTGGGTTAAGGTACGTTCGACGCGAATCTGAATACTTTTTAAAGTAGAATTAGAATGCAGATAAAATAAAGGAGTTCATTTAGTATAAAGAGATATTGTATGTTAAAATTTAGCTTTTAAGGTTATTCTGAGCATGATCTTTAGAATTTAATTAAAAAACTTTTGATCTCTATTGGATATTTCTGATTTTTCTTGTCCCGATGTAAAATAGAAATTATTATTGTCATTATCATATGGACGGGGATTTTCTTCAGAAAATAATTTTTTCTTATCTGTCATATCTTTTGAAATGACAAATTTGTCTAATATATTTGGACTATCGGTATCATGGAATGTACCTACTAGTGTTTGTCCTTTATTTGTCATCTCAAAGTTTAGAAATCCATGTTTTTTTTCTTGAATTACATAATAAGGGAGTAAATAATCAATATTATGTAACTCATCGCCGGCAGTCCCTATAGTCACAAAAATAATTCCGTTTTGATTTGAATAGTCCTTAATATTCTCATCCATTACAATTGGATAGATAGGATAGTCATTGTTATATGAAAGGGGGAGAGATCTTTGATAATATTGAGTATGACCCGATAAAACTAGATCCACTTTATATGATTCAAATAATTCATGAAAAGTATATGTTAATTCTTCAGAATCTTTTTCATCAAATTTAGCAGAAGTATACATAGGCTTATGAAGGAATACAATTGTCCACAAAATAGAAGGATCATGGAGGGATTCCTCTAGGTCATTTTTTATAAATTCATACTGTTTGCTTCCTTTTTCAAATGGATGTTCAGTTGATATGGTTACAAAATGAATATTTTGAAAGTTAAAGGAGTGATATGGCTCTGTTAAATTATAATGATCAAGTAATTGATAATAAGAACTTTGATAATCTATATCATGATTACCTATAGCAATTTTAATTATATCGTCAATAGGTTTTGAAATATCAAACCAACATTGTGGAGAAACCTGTTCAACTGTATAATCACCAAGTCCCACTACCAATTCAGGTTCTAGGTTGGTAATTTTTCCTATTGTCTTCTGAGTTTCTTTATTACAATTCCAGTCTCCTGCAGCTATAAAATTGATATTTTTAGATTCAATATCCGATAAATAATTTTGTGATCTAATACTATCATTATCTATAGTTGGAATTTCTTCATTATTCGGTGGATTTTCATCTAGTTGGTCTGGTATTGTTTGTTCTTCTTCCTCTATTTCTCCATAATCACGTGGGTCATAATAATCGTGAGGAAAAATACCAAAAAATTCATCATCACCCTGTGAGAAGACATTAGTAATATGAAAAGTACACAAGAATAAAAAAGAAGTCAAGATAAAAAAACAATATAGCAGCACTGCTTTCATTCTATTACTTAAATTACAGTATAATTGATCTTTATTTAAGATTTGTAGATGATATTTTACGAAGAAAATTATTATAGAATATTCCTAAATTTTATTAATATTACATTTTTTACAAAATTTAGAACTATTACATTTAAATGACTAAACTAATTTAGATATAGTTATTCTAATATTTTATAAATAATTTCTAATTATTTTTATTGGTGAATAAGGCTTATTTAAGAGATTATTGTTCCATTAGTTTTATTTTTCAATATAGTATTGCTATTTGAAAATGCTTTAGGATAAGGTAATAACTTTACTAGTTGTCATCAATTTTAAAAGAATTTCGTAGAAATGGTA
>DATFBJ010000243.1:0-5596 GCA_035253885.1 Nitrososphaeraceae archaeon | reverse complement strand
TTAAATCATATTAAGATTAAAACTATTGACTATATACTTTTCAGTTTATTATATAGAAAATTACTTTTATCTATAGAAGTATATATCATTTAAATAAAATTTACTCCACGAGTTAGACATCGAAAGATTTGAACCTCGTAGTTAATTTCAGGGGTTCCAATTAAAATTCAATCAATCATTGAGAGAAAATGCTAAGGTAAAGGAAGAAGATGCATTGGTTCATCTATCTGGTCATCAGTTATTCTAAGTGAAAGAATACAACAGTTAGAGAGAAAACAAATGCTATAATCTATAAAATTATATTATTAAAAACAAGTTCAGATGGTTTGAACTTTGCTAATGGATAGATTCACTACTTTGTATTAAATAATAGTCTTATAATTTGATATAACGTTACAATTTGATTCTAATTGTATTATGAACTTATTTTGAATTTACTTGTGGAGTGGGACTCGAACCCTTATCCATCAAATGTGGGTTCTACTATCAACTATTAAAATATTTATATTGTATAATGAATTCATGAAATATATTGCCTAATCAAGTCAAATAATCATGGTTTCCATGTTCAATCAATAATGAAATCTATAATTAGTTATTCATATACTGGTGAATGACCTTGTAAACTTTTACCTAAAATCTTTCTACCTTTCTGCTGTGATTTCTTTGAATGAATCTTCTTTTTCTCAATTCTCTCATTAGGTTTATTCCCAAACCTTTTTTCATTATTTGTTGTTGTAATAGATTTATTTTCTTTTATATTATTTAGAATCTTATCGTTGCTAACAAAAGTATAATCTTCTTTGCTAGAATCTTTTCTTATTATTCTAATAGTTTCCTTTGTTTTCTTACCCATTTTTTACCCCAATTTTTTAATTTAGCAAATTATCAACCTATGTTATATCAAAAATAAATGACGAAATCAATCAATGATTAGTAAATTTAATTTTGAATTAACAATAAATATAATGTATATAGAAAAGCGATTTATATCAGGGATTGATAAAATGCAATACTTTTTGTTTAAAGATATAGAATATAAAGGTTATTTAAGATTCTTAAAAAGAATTTCTATTGATATATGCAAATATAAGAAAATGTAAAAGGTAATTCTAATATAGTTTTTATAATGAACAACATTTGGAATAACGTTTATTCTAATGATTCTTCATTTTTTGGTGATGAGCCAAGTAAATTTGCTTTAATGTGTTATGAAGAATTTGTCAAGCATAAAGTTCAACAAGTATTAGAATTAGGATGTGGACAAGGTAGAGATTCTCTATTTTTTGCTTCAAAAGGATTAGAAGTTTATGCTATTGATTCATCCAATATAGCAATAGAAAACTTGAGAATAAAAGCAAAAGGATTAATCTTGATATAAAGTTAAAGAATATCGATGCAGTAGAAGGACTTCCTTTTCACAATAATCATTTTGATGCTGTTTATTCACATATGTTTTATAATATGAGTTTTACTGATGAGGAATTAAAATTTTTATTTAATGAATCAAAACGTGTTCTTAAGAATAAACTATTATCATTTTCTGTCAGAAATGACAAGGATATTATGTATAGAAAAGGTACAGAAGTAACAGAAAACATTTACGATATTAATGATTTTCAAATTAGATTTTTTACAAAACAAGATATAGAATTATTTATGAAAGATAAATTTGAAATTTTAAAGATAATTGAAGATTATGAAGAACCTGCAACTTTATATTTTGTAATTTGTTACAAGAATGAAAATTGAAATCTTATATTCTATGGAGTTTATCTTTGTTTTACTTTGAAATGCTCTGAATGTATTTGTGATATAGAAGACTGTAGAGTCAGTCAAACACCATTTGAATGTCCTAATTGTATTTTTGAAAAATGTTGTTGTTGGGAAAATTTCCATTCTAATGCAAATAATGATAATAATACATTGAATTCACTTTAACTATTAAAAGTCTTTTAAAATTAAAAATACACCAAGTTTAGATTTAAGTAATATTAAAAAGCACGAATCTTTAATTTTTAATAAAACCTATTTACTTATTACATTAACTTGGCTATATCTTTACATGGTATCGCTAATTGATATGACTTTGGGTATGATTTTAGGAATGGTTCTAAGTCCTATAATGATGAGATTAATTAAAGATTTAAGACAAAGAATGAAAGTAAATAAAATATTAAAAGAGTACGTAAAAAATAATAAAAAAGATTCTAACAAGAATAACAATAATAGTAAAATCTAACAAGTATATACAAATAGTTTAATTAAAAATTTTCAATAATATGTAGAATAACTAATACTGATACCAAATGATAAAAATATTCAGAATAAAATTGAATACTCTGTTATTATTATAACATTCATTATTTAACTAGAATTTGAACCGTTAAAGATAGACTTTATAATTAAACCAAGAGAAATTAAAACAATTAATTGAAGACTTTACAGATTGCTACTTTTGGTACTGAAGATCAAGAAGCAATAGCATTTGGTATTAAAAATTTTCCTATTCACAAACTAATACTGATTTGTTTTCATGAAGATAAAAATAAAGCCGAAGAATTCTCAAGAAGGATTAAAAGCATATTAGGTCTTCCAATAACAATTACACTAGTTACTAAAGAGAATGTAATTAGAGATACGATGGATAGAATAAATGAAATATTACAATTACATGGTAATGAATTTGAAGACATATTGATGAATGTTAGTTGTGGAGATAAGTTACTGGGTTGTGCTGCACTTTCTACAGCATTTATACATGGTGTGAAAGCATTTGGGATGGATTATACTCATACAATGCCATTAATGATGCCTGTTTTGAAACTTAGTTATAATGAGATTATATCAGATGCAAAGAAAAAAATTCTTATGGCTATTGATAGTGCTGGAGGATCTGTTGATAGTTTAGACCAACTTGAAAAAATTTCTGGCTTTGGAAAGCCACTTTTAAGTTATCATGTACAAGGATCAAAAGATGCAAAAGGACTTGTAGAGTTAGGATTGGTAAATATAGAAAAAGGAGAAAGAAACAAAATTTCAACTAAAATTACGACACTTGGAAAACTTTTGATAAGCAGTAATTCATTATAATAAATTAAATTAAAATAAATGAGATTTATATGTTCAATAATAACTTGAATGCTTCAAGTCCTTACTTTTATATGTCAATTTTATTTTTTAATTAATGAAAAATCTATTACGACCAAATAAAAGAGAACGAAAAATTTTTTCAAACTTAATGGCGTTTGCAATTATTGTTTCATTGCTTCTAATTGCAAGTCCATTACTAACAACAACAATAAATAAAGTTGTATATGCTCAGCAATCTGATCCAAATGCAGCATTAAAACTATATGTAGCCAATATACCAATTGATATTCCTTTAATCAAAGAATATGTAAATGGAAAAGAGATGTATGTAATAGCAACTGATGCATCAGATAAAGAAACTGCTGATTTAATAACCAACAAGACAGGATTTAAAGCCAATGTTGCTCCAGTTTTATCAAAAACACCAACAGATGTTTTAGGACAGGCTTATGCCTTTATGAATGGAATTAATGGAGATGGACTATTTGGTTTTCAATCTCCAGTATTGAGTGCTAAACCTGGTGATAATGGATATAGTCCGCTATATCAACTAAATAAAGTAGAATGGATTAATCAAGAAAATGCACAAGAATTAAAATCTATAGATGAGATAGTAGCAGCAGAAAATAATGGACAATTAAAGATAGAAAAAACTAATGTTATAGTCAATAAGCCAGCAGTAAAATGGGATGGTGGAGAATTAATGATCAAAGAAGGTGAAATTAATGATGAAACCACATATGGAGAAGGTCAGGTAACAAAAATTGATATAGAAAACATGGTTGCTACATTTGTTGCTCATAGAGGTTGGGCTCCTGATGGAAGTACAATATATTATATTGTGACTGATGCAGTTCCTGAAATGCCTGCAAACATGATGGGAGTTGTCTTTGCTTCTTCTAATGAAAAACTTGCTACTACTCCTGTAGCAGTAGATTTGACTCAATTTACAAATGGAATAAATGGTACTGGACCTATGGGATTTCAGCCAGGTATAGGACATGCAGGACCTACTGATGAAAATTATAGCCCAATGTGGAGAATAAACTTTGTAGAATGGAATGATCCAACACAAGCAAAGTTACTGCAAACACTAGAAGATCTCAATGATGCAAGAGAAAAAGGATTATTGACTATTGCTCCAGCCATGGAAGGAAAACATGTTGTTAATTGTCCATTCTTTGATCAACAAACAGTATTAAAACATATAAGCAAACAATAAATGAAATGCATTTACAATCATATAATTTCTTCTCATTCTTTTTCTTATTATAAGATTAAACTGTTAAAGATATTTTTGAACTATTGAAATATCTTGTTAAATAATAGATCTTTGTATTTGCATATATCATGAAATTAAAAGATATTCAATAGATAAAGACGGTCATTCTGTTATTATAGTAGTTTTCGAAGGGGATTATGTCCGTTTTGCAAGAGAGTTAGATAATGGAAATTTAGCAAAAGAAAAAATATTATCACAAGAAGAATTTGAAAAAATGATAGAACAAGAAGGATGGAGAAAAGTACCTATCTAAGGAATTAAATTAACATGGTTTCAATGTTCAATAGCAGTTTGAATGGCGGAAGTAAAATATCGCTAGGACAATAATAGATTAATTAATTAATGAAAAAAGAAAAAAAATTTTGTTCCATTGATATACTAGTTGCCAAGTCTTCCTTGGCAAGTATTTTCAAATGGCTATTCTATATTGACCACAAAATTGTTTACTATATTACAGGTCTGTGATTCTCCCGCTCCTATTGTTCCTGTTGCTCTATTACCAGGAAAAACTTCAGTACAATCTCCTGTAAATACTGGAGGGTCAATACCGACGCTTTCGACACCTGTGATTTGTAATACAGTCGTTATATCTTGATTAATTGATGTACTACTAGGTGTCTCTGTTACTACATAATTACCTGGACCCAATGTAACAACTGTTCCAGACTCTGAACCAGGAAATTGAGATGGGATTGGATTATCATCTATGACTTGGAAAAGGTATTGATCTTCAGTTATTAGGTTTTCAAGTATGTCACAAGCACCAGGAATCTGTTGAATTGAAATACCCATCAAACCATTAATATTCTCTTGACATGTAACAAGTTTAGTTACGTTCAAAGTCGCTTTTGATGGTTCTGGTGGTATTGTTTCAGTGTTAGTGTTAGTGTTATTGTTATTGATTATACAATCAAAGCCTTTATCTTTTTTGTTATCATATCCATCATTATAATATCCTTTATTATCATATCCTCCATTAGACGAATAAGCGCTTAAGTATCCTTGACCCTTATTGCCAATACTGATGTTTCCAGCGTTACCACCATTGATATTTATGTTATCATTGATACATTTTATTTTGTTAAGATTGATACTTTCTTTGAATTACCTTCTTTTAATGAATCAACATGTATAGAGACTTTCTATATGTAGTAGCAATATAGTAACAGCAGGTAAAATAAAAGATTAGTAGTTTTAGTTAGTAGGGAAGGAAAAAGAGCA
>DATFBJ010000242.1:0-2352 GCA_035253885.1 Nitrososphaeraceae archaeon | reverse complement strand
AGTAAAAATAAAAATAAATAATTAGCATAAAAAAGATGCATCATCATTATCAAGTATCACTCAATGTAAACTGGTCTAGTATGTTACCATCATTGGCATGAAATTGACCAACTAATGTCTTGCCATCATTTTCTATCTCAATTTCTAGAAAGCCAAATTTACTTTCTTGATGGACATAATACTTATGCTTTTCTTTAACAGGATCTAGTTCATCTCCTGCTGTACCTACAGTTAGAAATATTATTCCATTATCTTTATCTAAATAATCTGATTGGGAATTATTTGTAATTATTGGTTTTGGTTCTATTTTCTTGTTTGTACTTTTTTCATATTCTTCATTGTACAATATAGGGTAGGTTCTTTCATAGTATTGGTTATGACTTGATATTACCAAATCTACATCATATTGTTGAAAGAGTTGCTGATATGTGTCTCGTAGATGTTCTGCTTCCTTTTTATCTTGATTTGTTGAATAAAGAGGTTTATGTTGATGTATAATTATCCAATTTATACTAGAATTTTTTGATGTTTTTTCCAGATCACTTTTGATAAATCCATATTGTTTACTTCCTTCTTCAAATGGATGTTCTGTTGACATACTTATGAAATGTATATTTTTAAAGTCATATGAGTAATATGGATTTTTTATATTGTGATAATTAACAATCTGTTTGTAAATATTAGAAAATTCAGTATCATGGTTTCCGATTGCAATTTTCATTTTATCTTTTATTGGTTTAGACATTTCAATCCAACAAGAGGCAGATGGAGATTCCTTTACCTGATCACCAGTTGTAATTATAAGTTCAGGATGTTGAGTAAGAATATTATTTATTGTCTTTTTTGTTTCTTCATTGCAGTACCAGTCTCCTGTTGCTATAAAGTTATAGTCTGTTAAAGCAATATTTGAATTTTGAACATTTTCAGCACCAAATGTTTGTTGTATATTAATTAAAAATAAGAAAAATAAAATAGGAATAGTTATGGCAAAAGTATTTTTTAAAGAAAAAAAATATCTTCTCACTATTATAAATCACCTGGTTGCTATAATCATTAAGAGTTCTAAACGTTAAATAAAAATTTTGTCATAATTCTATATAGTGAAAAGATAATCTTGAGTTTTATTTTATATCCCTATATTATATTTATTATTGTAATTTCATTTGTTAAATAAATTAGACTATAAATATAAATAGTAAATTTAAAGGAGAGAGTAGAATATTTTCTTATCTAATATTATCATATTTTTTTACCATTATTTTACTCATTTACTATTTTAATTAACATAAAGAAATATTTTTAATTAGATTGTCATATCTTGGATAGATATATCACTATCATTATAATCTGATGCTAAAAAGATTGATTATTTTTATTATTACATATTTCTGATTTTTAAGGTAAAATAATAATCATTTATATTGCTCAAAATTTTCTTCTGAAAAGGTTTCTTTTTTCACTTCTTTTAAAATATAAATTGTTCTAATATATGAGAATTATCAATATCATATAATTACCGATAATGTTTTACTTATGTATAATATCTTCAAATGATTATATTAAAATAATTTATTTTCTTGCAATCAATATTTATTCATTTATTTTTCACTTTCGTTATCCTTTGTGATAATATTTGTTTATCTATTTTATTAATAATGCTAATTGAATAAAATCTACATATAATTTTATATTCTTAAAATAAAACACTATTACAAGGAATTTCATAGTTTATCATGATCTCTTTACCATTAATATCTTTAATATAGTCATTGTTTTTATCATCAAAGAATCTTAAAGTATAGTTATCAGGTTGCATATCATCAGCAATAATATAGTCATTGAATCCACCTGTATTATTTGTATTGAAATATCCAAAAGTATCTACTACTCCTGTGGAATTAATGAATTCCCAATAGATGTTACCATTACTATTAAAACCATTAACTGTAAAATTTATTCTATGATCTTTCAAAGTACCACATTCTGGTGATATCTTAACAATAGGATCAGTAGAAGAATAGTTAAGTTCTATATCCATTAAAGAAAATGACAGAATAAATGATAAACTTAATAATGAAAGATTTCTTTTTTGCATTTGCTCAAATTGGTAATTTAATTATTTAAACTTATTAATGAAGATAGATAGAATATAAAAAAGGGAAATAAAAATAAAATTGCTATTGTTTAAATAACTTCTCTGCCATGTCTAAATTTGATTTTATATTATTATGTAATGTAGTAATTTCATCTAAAGGCTTTTTGTCTTCAATAGCGCCTGACAAATCTTCTCTTATCATTACTTCTGTTTCTTCCATTAGATCTTGATCAAGTTCTTTTAAAGGCTCTTCAATA
>DATFBJ010000241.1:0-3897 GCA_035253885.1 Nitrososphaeraceae archaeon | reverse complement strand
TCATTAAAGGATATTCGAGAGCTATAATGCTCAGAATAAGAATATAGTTTTAATGCATTAGTATTGTATCTTGTTAATAATTCTTTTATTTTAATTCCATTTTTAAGTGACTGAGACATTTTTTTATTTTTATTATAGACTAATCCTACATGAATCCAAAACCTTGGATACCAAGAATTTTTATTAATTTTTGATAAAATTGAATTGATATTTTCATGATGTGGAATTATTAAATCAGAGCCTCCGCCATGGATATCATATTTTCCTCCAAATAAACTTGTAATAACAGAAATATCTTGAATATGCCACCACGGTATTCCTTTTCCTAAATCACAACTTGGATAAAAATAATCTAATGTATCAGCACAATTCCATAAGAGAATATCCTCTGAATCTTTTTTGCCAAAAGATATATCGAATCGTTTCTCTGAAATCTCATTTTGAAGTTTCTTTGATAAATTTCCCCGTTTTTTCCCCTTGTCTAAATATATATTTCCAAAACGCTGATATGCAAGTTTTTCATATAATAACTTTTGAATTATTTTTATCATTTGAGGAATAAATTCTGAAACCTTAGCAAAAATCATTCCTTCTTTAAAGTTTAATTGTTTAGATAACTCTAAAAATTCCTGAATATTTTGCTCTACATACAGATTTAGTTCTTTTATTTTATTATCTCTTGCTTTTGAAAATATTTTTGGATCAAGATCGGTAATATTAATAACAATAGTTGTTTGAATCTTGTGAAAATTTAAAATTCTAGAAAGTAAATCAAATACAAAAAAAAATCGTGCGTGACCAAAATGAATATTTTGATAAGAAGTCGGTCCACAAAGAAATATTCTTATTTTATCTTTTTCGTTATTATCTAAAATTGATATTTTTTTATTCCTAATTATATTGTAAATTTTTAACAAGAATAAAGTTATAAGTTAATATATTCAATTATAAATTTTCTTTTTGAATGAAAAATTAGTTTTTATCTAAAAGCTTAATAATCTACAAAATCAAATTTTGTAGTACATATTTTTTGAACAAAGTTGATTAGGTCCTTTCTTTTTTCAAAATATAAAATTTCTTTTTTATCTTTTTGCATCTTATCTTCTATTTGAATGAGAAATTCGTTATTGATATTTTTATTAATGAAAATATTATAATTGTTATGACTACATGTGATTTTAATACCTTCGTCATAATCTAATTGATTTAAACGCTTATTCAAATATTTTAAATTCTTTATTACTTTTTTTTCTTTCATATTCAAATGTGTTATTTTTGCATCTTTGTCTTATAGTTAGTTATCTCAAGAATGTAAAAAAGTTAAATAAATATTTCTTTTAACAGTTTTATACTTATTTAATTATAATCTATTTTCTTGAGAAAATTTTCATTAATGATTTATATTTTAAAAATAGAACTTTTTAATGTTTAAAATAAGATTTTTATTTCTAATATTGGTATTATTAACATTATCATCATCATCATCATCATTAACATCCATTTTTTCATTTCAAGATATCAAAAGTGAATTTATTGTTTTTGGAGAAACTCTTAATAATGATTATAAGAAGAGAGGAGAAGGAGCAATAAATATCATTGAAAAAAATATAATGAGCAATCACCAACAATCTATTAACACTACAACATTTGATATTCAATTATCTGATCTTTATTATAAGAATAGTGGTAAGGTCGATTTAAATAATAATTTCCAATTTACCAGTCAACCAATTGTATTGATTAATACTAATATTTTTAATTGTGAATTAGAAAAAATAGGTTCTGAAAGTGTTTGCCTATCATTATCTAATTGTGATAATGGAGACAATTGTGGCGTAAAAATTGAGGCATTACCAAACTTGATTATAATTGGGAAAGAACCGATTTATTCATTGGTTACTACTTCTCCTACCTCTGGCATTTATTCCAAGCAGGTAAAGTTACAGCCTGGTGAATATGAAATTTTTCCAACTAACAATGATAAGATTTCCTCTAATTATTGTAATCAAATTGAATTAGATGGTCTTGGTTTTGAGGAATTTACTATGGGAACTAGTATCCCTCAAAATAATAAATCAATATTGTGTATAAATATTAGTGACGGTTGTTACGGAACAATAAAAATTGGAGAAACTAAAGTATGTGATATCAATAAAGTTTTTATAAATAAATAAATATTTTTTACACAGACAAAACCAACCAATATTCCGATAAATTTTAAAAATAAAACAATTTAAGTGCTATTTCTTGAAACAGCTACTTCGATTGTTGAGACATTACGAGTATTTCCATCTTGCGATTTGACAGCCTCAGACCCTAATTTTACTGATGCTACCTTGTATCCCAATGTATCCATTCTCTTTACAATTATCTGAGCAACATCTACGGCTCTCGGTATGCTTTTTCCCCTTGCCTTTATAATTACTGAAGGTTCATTAGCAAGTTGAACCAATGTGGCTGTGACATAAGTCATAAGTGGTTTTTTTCCAATAAATATCTCATTGCTAGATTTAGATCTACTACTATCTGTATTTTCGTTCTTTGAAGACATTACTATAATTATTCGTTGAAAGTAGAATATAATGTTTATTCAATAATTAGTAGTAGTTTCTGATGACTGATCTTTAGCTAAATTATTGAGTATATTATGAATATTCTCGGGATTTTTTTTTATATCGTTAATTATATCAATGTCACTGATCTCATAGCAATGGAGCATATCATCATTATCTTTAAAAAAAAGAAAAATACGATTTTGATAAATACAATGATATAGTTCTTCCCTTACCATTTTATCAGGATTTAACTTTATTCCACTATCATTAATCAACACTGGATTTTCCAATCTATTATTTTAGAGGAATTCAAATAAAAAAATCTATCTAATAAGGTTCTCACTAAGGTATATACTTAGATAAAGAGTGATTTTTTTATAAATTTTTAATATTCTTTTCTTCTATATTAGATCCCTGTTATATGTTTAATATCGAAAATATTTATAGCTATGAAAAAAGAATTATTTTTCATGTTGATTTTGATTATTTTTTTGCTCAATGTGAAGAAATTAGAAATCCTTCTATAAAAGATATGCCTGTAGTCATTTGTGTCTTTTCTGGAAGAACAAAAGAGAGTGGTGTAGTAAGTACTGCAAACTATATAGCTCGAAAATATGGTGTCAAGTCTGGTATTCCAATAAAACTTGCTAAATCAAAATTAAAGGAGTTTGATAATAACAATAGTTTTTTTTTACCACTGGATATTGAATATTATAAAATCAAATCAAATCGAGCAATGAAAATAATAATATCAATGACAACATCTGAAAATTATGAAATTATTGGTTTAGATGAATGTTATTTAGATTTAACAAATATTGTTAATAATAATTATGAAAATGCAATAACTTTAGCTAAAGATATAAAAAATACACTATTTAAGGAACTAAAGCTTTCTTGTTCCATTGGTATATCGTATAATAAACTATTAGCTAAAATAGCGTCAAAGTACAAAAAACCTAATGGATTATTTGTAATTGAACCAGATAAAACACTAAAAATTATTTCAGATTTAGATATAAGTATTATTCCAGGTATTGGTCCAAAAAATAAAAGAAAGTTAAATGAGCTTGGAGTGACAACATTTAAACAACTTTCAGAAATAGATAATGCATTTTTGAAGAAAAAATTTGGAAATTATTATGCTGAATATTTACATAATTCTGCTTTAGGAATTAATAAAGAATCAGTACGGACAAAACAACAAAGTAAGCAAATAACACGAATTAAAACTTTAAAAGAATATACAAGTGATATTGAATATGTCAAATCCGTAATAGCAGAACTTTGTAAAGCGATTTATACTGATCTAAATAAAAGAGAATTACTTTTTAAAAGAGTT
>DATFBJ010000240.1:0-2854 GCA_035253885.1 Nitrososphaeraceae archaeon | reverse complement strand
AATGTCCATCTGCTTTTACAATCCAATGAGGATCTAAAAACGGGAAATTCTTTTGTTTTGGAACTGAGTAAATACTATGAGATGTCAGTTTTTCATACTCTTTTGGGGCGCGCCAATATTCTCCTCTAAAATGTAGATCAATCAAATCTAAACCAATTCCAAATTGACGAGCAATATCAAGTGAATTTCCACCAGCAGTATTGATAACATATTTTGACTCAATAAATTTTCTCTCTCTATTTTTTGTAATTATTTGTAATATACAATTATTATCTTTTTTAGTTTTAATTCTTGTAACATAATGTAAATTTAAAATTTTTCCTCCATACGCTAAATAATCATTTTTTAAATTATTTGACAATAATCGATAGTCAACACTTGCATCTCTTTTACAATAGATTGATCCATTACATCTAATATTTGGTTCAATATTTTTTGTTTCTTCTTTATTTAACAAAAGTATATCTTTTTCATTTAGTCCATTCTTTATACCCCAATCTAAATATTTTTTCAAGACTAAAATATCTTTTTCTTCTTTTGCTATTTCTATAACTCCATCTTTTTTAAAGTGAATTCCTTTTAGATTAGAATATGTTTCCCACATATCATATCCTAAAAAAGCTATTTTCGCAAAAATTTTTTTTGTGATAGGATCATATAAGAAAGGAGCATGTACTTTTCCTGTATTTCTAGAACTAGTATGACTAGATATATTTTTTTCTTGTTCTATTATTACAATATTCGCATCAGAATTTAAGGTTAAAAAATAACCTATTGATATTCCTAATATACCTCCACCAACTATGACAATGTCAAATTTCTTATCCTGCACCTTTGTTATTATTATTACAGTCAGAATATAATATGATTTTATTTAATTGGATATACCAATAATAATTTTTTGGAATACACACTTCTATTTTAGTTAGAATATTAATAAAAGATTAATAAAATAACAAAAAAACTATTATAAATAAAAGTATTATATTGATTATTTCCTTATATCCACTTGAAGGGTATTCCCAACTTGAGGATTGCCCAACATTTCATATCTTCTCTTGGGCATAGTAATTTGTATGAGTGTTTTGGGATATGTTTTGATAACAGTTTGAGGTTGTGATTTTAGGATTGCTTCCAGCAAAGGTTTGATTTGTTGTTTTACTTCATCATCTGTTACAGTCCTATCTACTGCTTCTAATATCATTTGTTGTTGTGATACTGTTTCTAGTTCGACATCTTCACTCAAAGAAAGAGTAACACTGGAGCCATTATCTACTAATTGTTTGATTTTGTAAATTGTTGTTGTTGTTGAAGCTGTATTTGTTGTAGAATTTTCCACATTATTCTCTTTAATTTCTACAGATATATAATTTTATTAGATATTAATGAATAACAAAAGAATTTAGAAATTTGCAAATAAAAAAGTAAATGAAGTATATATGATAATATTTTTTTTAACCTTCTTATACATAATACATGATTCCGCCAGACACAATAGGTACCTGTTCTACTTTGGAAACTTCTTTTATTCTAGCTATTATAGCATTAAACCATAAACTATCAATTCCCTGACTCCATATGGTGATTTTCTTGTAATCTCTTTTTACTCCATCATGAAAATATCCAGAACAATCTTCAGAAGTCATATTACAATACTTTTGACTAACTTCTTCTATGATCTCAGATGCTTCTGCTGGTAAATATAAAATTGTTAATGTTGGGAATGGAATAGTATCGTTTGAAGTCTCTATTGAACCACTTTTTTCGGTCATTTTTAGTAAAATAAAATATATCCTGTAATAAGAAAATTTCGAATAATTATAGGAATTCTATTAATGGAAGAATGACAATAAATCGTCTTGAACATCTATCTATTTCCATTAACTTCAGCGAGTATATTTTCAAAATGTAATCTAGTTTTTACTTTTTTGTATTTCCTTAATTGATATAACAAAAGATCGTAATTCTTTATTTTTATGTATTGAGAAATTTTTTTTGAAACTGAACCACTCAAAAGTAAAGCTTGAACGACCGATGTAACATTCGATGGCTTTCTTTTAGTAGATGAGCTTTCAAAATCTATTATTGATATTTGATTTTTATAGGAAATCATTATGTGATTATCAATTCTAGTTATCTCTCCATGATCTAAATTAAGATTATCCAATGTATAACATTGCTCCAATATCTCATTAACTATATCTACAACTCTTTTTTTTTTGAGATCTGTTAAATCCGAATGGTCAACAAGCCATTCAAAAATACCTTTACCATTTATAAATTCCATTAGTATAAGATCCTGAGTGTTTGCCATAATTTTAGGACCTATTCCAACTCGATTGGCTAATTTTTGATTATTTACCTCGCTCAAACAGTCTGTCCTTCTAGAGTCTAGTCGTCTTATCTTCAATGCAAATTTTTTTCCAGAATGTGTATTTACTTTTAAAACTACCCCTGAATGGCCTTTTCCAAGAATTTTTAATTCATATAGTTGAGTAAAACCTTCTAAAATAACATCTTTAACACCCATTTTTTCCAAGTCTGTTATCCTTTTACTATATTCATCTGAATTGAATTTAGGATAGGAAATTAAATTGGATAATAGAGATGACCTAACATCTACTTTCAAATAAGATCATATCCTTAAATAGAAAATCGTGAATTATTCTTTTAGTATCTGTATTTCTTAGTCTTACCTTGTCTATTGTATAAATTTTAAACCCTTTTTCTAAATCAGTGATTAACCCCTTTGGGATTCCAATTTTATTACCTTTTTTAATTTTAATAGAATGATCTATAAATTCGATTGCATTTCTGAATTTCATTTTTCTTAAACAAGATAATTTCATATCAT